>JAPULJ010000290.1 GCA_027295145.1 Alphaproteobacteria bacterium
GGTCTCGCCGTCGGCACGGTGGGCCAGGCGACCAGCGACACGGTGCCGGCGGGCGACGTGATCGGCCAGAGCCCGGTCGGTGGAACCGAGGTGGCCGACGGCTCGGCGGTCGGCCTGACGGTCTCGACCGGCCCGGCCGGCGCGACCCTTCACGTCGGCGATCTCGACGGCAGCGTCAAGACCGGCAAGCGTAACTGGAGTGTCAAGGTAACCGTCTTCGTCCATGACGACACCGAAGGCCTGCTTGCCGATGCCGTGGTCAGCGGCACCTGGAGCGGCGGCGTCACCGGCAGCGGCTCCTGCGTCACCAGCCGCAAGGGCAAGTGCGCCATCAACAGCGCCAAAATCGACAATGCCCAGGGCTCGGTGACCTTCACGGTGGATGATTTGAGCCTCGCCGGTTACGGCTACCAGCCGGGCGATAATCACGACCCGGACGGCGAAAGCGACGGCACCACCGTCACGCTCAGCCAGTGATTCCCCAGGGCCGCCCCACCGCGGCCCTCCCATATTCCTCCACAACCAGGACCAATTTAGGCGGTGAATTCTTGCCCTACGGGAACTCGACCGTTCACTGACGGGCTTCGTTTGCAAGTGCGGTTTGACCCGGCCCGGCTCGTACGCTTTTGTGAAGCCCATGCCACCGGCTTGATACGACCAAATGCCGGGAACGGCGCTTCCCCGTCTGATGTGGCAGTTCCTCGGCTCCTATCAAAGCCACAGGTCAAGCATGTTGGTCCGGTTTGCTCGCGCCGAGGCCGTTCCTGGAACGATATGACGGGTCCCTCTCCAGCGACCAAGCCGCTACCGTGAACAAGTTCGTCCGGATCCCTACCCGGAACATTGTTTTCAGTGTATGTTTTGTCTTGAAGAACTTGATGTCCCCAAGCGGTTTCTGGCGAGCCTGCCTGTATATTTTGCTATCCGCGGGCAAGCCGCGGAACGCTGCTTCCGGCTCAAGGTATCCTCGGCGCCATAAATGGAACAAGAGCTGTTGATAGCCCTGATGATCAGCCATGCCCGATGGTGGTTTCGGCCACCCCGTAGCGGCCCAGAAAGGGAACATGCGGCCTTGGTCATGTCTGAAGTCAATCGACGACTGGACGCGCTTGAATCTAAGCTTCGCATCGGTCGTTTCAAAGATAGGTTAATGGCCGGCCTCTCGATCATCGCATGGTTTTCCATGTCGCTGGCCTGGATCGTGGTGTTCTATCCTTGGGCGCTCGCGATGCGCCTCAGAAGTGAGCGAGCTCATTCAAGGACGGTCTTGCTTGTGTCACACGACTCGGCCCAGGAAGGAGCGCCGCTGAGTCTGTTGACCATAGTTCAGGGCCTCAACCGCGACGATTTCGACCCGCTTCTACTTACTGGAGCCGAAGGACACCTTGCGCAAAGCGCCCGCGCTCTTGGTATACCTACGTTCGTCGTGCCCTTATCTCATTGCCTGAGACAGCGATTCTTAATTCTGTTGTTACGCGACATCTATCGTCTGGTCATATCCTTTCCATTCGTCCTCTACTTATTGGCCTACTTTCCAATCAGACTGGTGCACATCAATTCATTGGTCACGCCCGACGCGGCCATCGCTGGCAAACTGATGGGCGTCAAGACGGTATGGCATTTTCGCGAGGCTCTATCTAATCCGTGGTGGGCGCGGTTTCAAATCTTCATATTGGGACGGTTTGCTGACCGAATCATCTGCAACTCTAACTTCAGCAGGCAGGTTGTCGCCCGGCACCAAGTATCCGATGCGAAGCTGGCTATGATTTACAACTGTGTGCCGCAGCGATATTTCGCCCCACGCTGGGGCGGCGGCGCCTTCAGGCGATCACTTCGCATCGATGCCTCGGTTTTCCTCGTCGGATGCGTTGGCCGCCTCGGAAGAGACAAGGGGCAGGATGTCTTCATAAATGCGGCGGCGACCGTGGCGAGGAAGCGCTCCGACGTTTTCTTCGTTCTCGTTGGCTCTCTCAAAGATACGACATTCGTCAGGTCACTAGAGGAGACAATAGAGAAAGAAGGGCTACTCGGGCGTGTCATTTTTACAGGAACGCGCAACGACGTAGCCGAGGTCATGGCCGGCATCGACGTCCATGTGACGCCATCGCGATGGGAGGAACCCTTCGGCCGTGTCGCGCTCGAGGCAATGGCCGCCGGGGCACTTTCGGTCGTGAGTGACAGAGGAGGACTGCCCGAGATCGTCGAGAACGGCCATTCCGGGCTCGTTTTCCAGAGCGAGGATGCGCATGCGCTGGCTGAGTTGCTGGACCTTACAATCGGAAACCCCAAGCTAAGGGAGCAGTTGACAAGCGCCGGCCGGGAAAGAGCGCGCGAGGTGTTCTCATGCTGCAAACACGTCCGGCGCATCGAAGGTATATATCGGCAGCTGCTCGAAGCATAGGTGCGCCGGCCGGTAGGACGGCGCGTGTCCCACGGAAGCCGCTTTGAGTGTCTCGAACGCTCGATCCGCCATGCCTTGCTAGCCGGGATTCGGCGCGCCGCAGATTGGCGACGCCGGGATCGAGGAGGTGATCGCCAGCCTAAAGTCAGGTTGGCTGGGCACTGGGCGGTCGACGGCCCTGGTGATTAACGTAGTCGCATCGCCTCGTCAACAAGACGGCAAAATCAAGCATTCGAATATTAGTGGCCTGTCTTAAGGCCATTTGGTGCCCGGTACAAAACCCCAAACGATTTGTCGGAATCAGCAACCTTCCTGATGGACACGTAGTGGAACTATTTACCGGCCCTTTAACATACGATAAACTCTGTAAAATATTTTGACTATTAGGTCTTTTGTCGTGTCTCTATAATCAATGATATAGGTCTTATCTCCACTCACAGTCTTTTGAGCAATAGCCCAATTGTCTACAGGAAACAGTAAAAATTCTCCATAATGCGGGTGCTGTTTTACAAGCAGCTCAAAAATCTCCCGAATGTGTGGTATTTCTTGCTCATCTTTAGACAAGGAACGATGAGTTATACCGTCAGTAGAATTGCGCAGTTTGTCCGCAGAGGTATAAGTCCAGTCGTAGTCGTCGAAAATAATCCAAGAATTCTTCTTAAGAAGCTTATCTATTAAGAAAAAAGCGGCGCCGTCGATTGTCCAATTCTTTGGACCATCTATAATGCAAAGATCATATACTTCATTGCAGATATGATTTTTTGTATTTCTTACAATATCGTCGTGCAGGAACCATGTATAACCCGTCTGCGTGCGTACCAAATCGACAAATTTTGAAAGACCTGTCTTCTCTAATTGTTCTTCTGCAGATGGTCTAAAACTATCTCTAGCCTCGATTAAATCCACGGACGTAATTGAGCCTTCGCCAAGTTCATGTAGAGCCGCGGCCATGTAGCAAGTAGCTGTGCCATGTGCAAATCCCAATTCAATAATATTGGTGATTTTTTCTCTTAGGATGAGGTCATAAAGAAAACGACCATTTTTCTTTGTGATAAACGGGACGCTGCCAACAATCGAGTATATTTCCTGGAATTTCATTTCTCTCCTATCCCGTATTATTCATGACAACGACCAGATTTGAGCAGGACGAGCAGTATTGGCCGGAACCCTTCAGATAAACTCCAAAACCTATGAATGGGCCTTCCCGTCTATTTGCTCGGTCTACGCCGGAGCGGATCTTGAACGCAGACCATTGCCCAGACTCAGGAATTTCGGGAACAAGTCTCCCAGCACCGCTAACCCGGCCTAATGGAACGTGACGTAGCTGCCGTGGTTGACCACTTTCGCATCGATCTTGACCATCTTCTCCCTTAGCGTTGTCGGCGACCAGTGTTCTACCTCCTTGAACAGAGCCAGCGTTCATATGAAGTTGCCAGGATTGTCGGAGAGGGCACGGAGTTTGAGCCGGAGCGTATAGTTGCGATGCTTGCGCCATGACGGCCTCGTCCACCTGATCAGTTTCATTCCGTCTATGATTTGTTGATCCGCGGTGCCCGGGTGGTTGCAGAACGCCACGAGTCGCTCGGCGGAATGGCCCAGTTCGGCGACCATGAACCCGATGTCGGGATACGGTACACCAGGATGCCAATTCACCTTGGTTACCACGCGCCGCTTCCTGTCCCGGCTTCCGAACCGATAGCCAAAACCTGGCGTGGTCGGGCAATACCCGGTTGGGCGGGCGGCAATAGGTCGCATCAGCAGATGTGCGATACACTCTTGAAGCACAACGTTCATCTGGTCGACCGCGGGAACATTCTAGCGAAGAGCAATCGAATTTGAGACGGCTATCACTCGGGATTATTTTTGGCCCGAAAATCTGCGGTTTCGAGGAGTTCTTGTCACGACTTTGTTAATGGATTATTGACATCCTGACAACCAAGAGAAATGAGTTCCAATCTCATACCACTATGGACGCCGCTGAGGCTGCGGAATCCGCCGGACTTTCCACCCTGGAGACCGATTGGTGAACCTTCGAAAGGTGCGGGACGACTTCCTGGTATTCGGCGCGCCGCAGATTAACAACGCCGAGATCGAGGAGGTGATCGCCAGCCTGAAATCGGGTTGGCTGGGTACCGGGCCCAAGGTAGCGCGCTTCGAGGCGGATTTCGCCGCCTATAAGGGGACGGCGCACGCGGTCGCGGTCAGCTCCTGCACCGCCGCGTTGCACCTCGGCATGTTGGCCGCCGGCCTGGGACCGGGCGATGAGGTGATCACCACGCCGCTGACATTCAGCGCCACGGTGAACGCCATCATCCATGCGGGCGCCACGCCGGTTCTGGCGGATGTCGATCCCATCACCCAGAACATCGATCCCGCGATGGTCGAGAGCAAGATCACCGAGCGGACCCGTGCGATCTTGCCGGTCCATTTCGCCGGGCGGCCTTGCGATATGGACTCGCTTGCCAAGATCGCCGAACGGCACGGCCTGATCATGATCGAGGACTGCGCCCACGCGGTGGAGGCGGAATACAAGGGACGTAAGGCCGGAACCTTCGGCGACTTCGGCTGTTTCAGTTTTTACGTCACCAAGAACGTCATAACCGGCGAGGGCGGGATGGTCCTGACCGGTAGCGAGGATGCCGCCGAGCGGATCAAGATCCTGGCCCTGCACGGCATGACCAAGGACGCCTGGAAGCGCTTCTCCGACGACGGCTACAGGCACTACCAGGTGGTCGAGTTGGGCTTCAAATACAACATGATGGACCTTCAGGCGGCGATCGGCATCCACCAGCTTGCCCGCGTCGAGGCCAACTGGGCCCGGCGAACGGAAATCTGGAAACGCTACATGGACGCTTTGAGCACCTTGCCGATCGGCCTGCCGGCGGTGCCGGAGGCGGACAGCCGCCACGCCTATCACCTGTTCACGATCCTCATCGACGAGGGCCGCGCAGGGATCGGCCGGGATGACTTCCTCGACGCCATGACCGCCCAGAACATAGGCGTCGGCGTCCATTATCTTAGTATTCCCGAGCACCCGTTCTACCGGGAGCGCTTCGGCTGGCGGGTGGAGGACACCCCCCATGCCATGGCGATCGGGCGCCAGACGGTGAGCCTGCCGCTGTCGCCGAAACTGACGGATGAAGACGTGGGAGATGTAATCGAAGCGGTGCGATCTAGGGTTGCATAATATTATGGGCTTGAAAATTAGGCTCAGATCTATTCGAGTTCATGCATGCTCACTAGTTCCCATCGAACGACAGATATGCCCCTAATCATTGATAAAATTAGCCCTGTTTTAACTCGGAAAGTGAGACGCTGGTTGGTGACAGCGATATTATGCCACCCGTGCTCGTTCGAGGGGTAAATTGATCTAGTAGAGAGAAGGAGTCGTTACCCGCCCCAGGGTCAGCCATCGCCTGAAGCGCCACTGTCCCTGCGTCACCCTATTGGCCAGAGAAAATGAGCTAACGAGGGAGCCTCGATAAGTATGCACTATTTTTATCGCATGAAACGATTGTTGAAACGACTAAGGTCGTTTGTCCTGCCTTGGGATCCTTACATAGAGTGTGAAAGAGCTGTAATTGGCAAGGGGGTAATTTTTGGACGTGGCGTTTTAATCAGATGCGACGATCTATACATTGGCGATGGATGCCTAATCGGTGATAACGTCATCATCGAGGCGTCGCAATTCTCAATTGGAGACTATGGGAGCATCGGGCGATCATGTTTTTTCCCGGGTCCTGGAAAAATCCAGATCGGGCACAATTTCTGGCTTGGCCGTGATTGCATCGTTGACTCACAAGGGGGCACCAAGATTGGCGATAATGTTGGTATTGGGGCCGGAAGTCAACTTTGGACGCACATGAAATTCGGTTCGTTGCTAGAGGGATGCCGATTCCATACGGAAAAACCCCTTAACGTGTCAGATAACGCATGGTTAGTCGGACACGTCCTTTGTTCTCCTGTAAATATCGGCCCTCGGAGTATAATAATGTTCGGCTCTCTTGTAACCAAGGATATCATGGCGGACACAGTTGTCGCCGGCGTACCCACCCAGGATGTTACCTCCAAATTTGGCCGACCTTTTGAGCCCCTGCTGCCACAAGCGCGAAAGGAACTGCTTCTCGACCACATAAATCGTGCGTGCGAGGCCGATCATGTATTGAAGGAAAATCGCAGCAAATTCTTGTTAGTAGAGAAAGAATCAACGGAGGAGGATTGGTCAGATAAGGTGGTTATCAATTTTGAAACCGGCACTTACATAAAGAGAAATACCAATTTAGAAAGACGGCTCATTCGTGAACTTCTACCAGATATCAAGCTGCTTCCTTCGGCTCCCTGTGTCGGCTCAGACCACGACCGGAATAACTCGTGATTTTTCAACTTGCAAAATTGTTGGAATGGTATAACGAATGGTAAGAGAATTAAAAAAAATATTGGTTGACCATATCCACGATCAGAAACTGAAGCAGTACGCGGCGATTTATCTCAATGGCCGGCTGATCGATATAGGCTGCGGAACCAAAGTTTACCGCAATCTATTGGCTCCTTATGTCGACGAACATTTAGGACTGGATCATGAGGAGACAATTCATGACAAGTCGAACATCGACATTTTTGGTAGTGCTTACAAAATTCCAGTTGCTGATGAATCATTCGATTCCGCAGTCTGCACGGCGGTCCTGGAACATCTTGAAGAGCCGGAGCAAGCGCTTAGAGAGTGCCATAGAATACTCAAACCAGGTGGTGTTGCTATTTATTCCGTTCCGTTTATATGGCATTTGCACGAAGAGCCCCGGGATTTCTACCGGTACTCCAAATATGGCCTCGAGTACCTATTTGGAAAGGTTGGATTTGAAATACTAGATATACAGGCATTATCAGGGTTTTGGGTAACATTCGGCCAGCTTTTTGTTTACAACCTTTATCGCCTTAACCGGGGACCTCTGCGTTGGTTCCGGATTATCGACGCCATTGGGCTGCTGATCCAGGGATTCGCTTACATACTCGATCATATCGACAAGAGCGAGCGGTGGACATGGATGTATATGGTGGTGGCCAAGAAGCCCGATGTCTCTTGAACGGCAAGCGGCTGGAGGTGCTTACTGGACGGGATCGTCCAGTGTCGCCGTAACGGTCCTGCAGTTCGCCCAGCTAGCCGTTCTGGCCCGGCTGCTGGTGCCCGAGGACTTCGGCCTCATGGCGATGATGATGGTCGTGATCGGCTTCGCCCAGGCTTTCGCCGACATGGGCATCTCCAACGCGATCATCCACCGCCAGGACACCACCGACGACCACCTGTCCTCGCTTTATTGGCTCAACATACTGGCTGGGATCGTTCTGATTCTCCTGCTCCTGGCGGCGGTGCCCGGCGTCGTGACTTTATTTACCGAGCCGCGCCTTGCCGAGCTCATCCCTGTGATTGCCCTGATCTTCCTGATCGCGCCGTTCGGCCAAGTGTATCAGGCTCTTCTGCAAAAGAACCTGCGGTTCCGGGAATTGTCGGTGAGCGAGATCTCCGGAGCGGCGCTCGGCGCGGCGGTGGCGATAACGGCCGCCGTTGCGGGTCAAGGCATCTACGCGCTGATCTTCGGGCAATTGGCCAACACTGCCTGCCGGACGGCCGTGCTGATCGGATACGGGTGGCGCGAATGGCGCCCGAGTCTGCATTTCCGCCGTCGCGACCTGGACAATTATTTAAGCTTCGGCTTGTTTCAGATGGGCGAGCGCAGCATAAACTTTCTTGGCCAGAGAGTTGACCAGCTCCTGATCGGCGCTTTGCTGGGCGCACAGGCCCTGGGCTATTACCACCTGGCGTTCAATCTGGTGATCCTGCCGGTGACGCGTATCAATCCGGTTTTGACACGGGTGGCGTTCCCAATTTTCGCAAGAGTCCAAAATGATGCGGCGAAACTGAGGCACGGCTATATGACGATGCAGCGGGTTCTGTCCGCGGTGAACTTTCCACTGCTGCTTGGGCTTGCTGCCGTTGCACCTGTCTTCATACCCTTGGTGTTGGGCGAACAGTGGGCCCCTAGTATTGTCTTGGTTCAATTTCTTGCCGGTGTGGCCTTAATACGGTCCACGGGCAATCCGGTTGGATCCCTGCTACTGGGCAAAGGGCGTGCCGACTTGGGGTTTTACTGGAATGTCTGGGTTGTTTTGACCCAAATCCCCGCTGTCTACGTTGGGGCGAAAGTCGGCGGGACGGTGGGCGTTGCCACGGCCTTGCTCTTGATGCAGATCGCGTATTTTTGGTGCGGATACCATTTTCTGGTTCGCAGACTATTGGGACCCTGTCTACAATCGTATCTCGCGACTCTTGGGCCCGCCGCGCTCACCGCGGGTATTATGGCGCTGGCGGTCGCCGGCATGGCCGAGGTGGCGATTATCGGGGCCCATCCGCTGCTAATCGTCCAGGTGGGAATCGGGGCGCTCCTCTATGTTGCCCTCAACTGGCTCTTGTTTCGGAGCCAAACGATCTCCATTCTGCGATTGGTGTCGGGGCGGAGTACATGATGACCACGAATCGCTACTGGCGGCTTGATCGGCACAGAGGCGAACCTGGCAGGCCGGCCCGATGCACCTTTTGCCAGCCAGGTTCCTGTACGACACCGTTTCCGGTTGGAGCGGGTACATGCCGTGCCCGGAAAGGCTCTTCTCCATGTTTCTGGTAAATACAACTTCCAGTCCTCCACTGTAAGTCGGGTGAGCTGAGGGTCATGTGCGGCATTGCCGGCTATTTTACCCGTGAGATGATCGGGGATCGCCGCCACCAAATCGTGGATATGGCGAAATCCATGCGCCGGCGTGGCCCGGAT
>JAPULJ010000291.1 GCA_027295145.1 Alphaproteobacteria bacterium
CTCAAGTGCATGCAACCGATCCGACAGCAGGTTGGATGCAATGCCTTTGAGGCCTGTCTGCAGGTCCTTGAAACGCGCCGGGCCTGCGTGGAGATCGCGTAGGATCAACAGTGTCCAGCGATCACCCACGTGATCCAGCGCCCGCGAAATAGGGCAAAGCAGATTGTAGCTGCGTGGATTGGTCATTTGTCCTCACAAGATTGATACTTTAAATTATAAAGTTGACAGTTGATATAATAAAGTATTGATTTAATTTTGCGGTTGGCTACCGGAACGGCAAGGACTGTTTCTCGCCAATCTTCGACCCTGTTGCAACTGACAATCGCGAATTAAATCCTTGAAAGGAAAATCTGATGCCAGCCTATATGATTTCGCATGTGACCGTGACCGACAAAGAGAAATTCGAAAGCTACCTAGCTAAAACCCGATCCGTGAGTGCCAAATACGGCGCTAAACCAGTCGCGATTGGCGCCCAGCCTAAAATGCTGAATGGTGAAAACGACGGCCATCAGATGGTGTTTGTAATTGAATTCGAAACCATGGGGAAACTCGATTCCTGGCATAACTCGGACGAATATCAAGCGTTGGCGTCCTTGCGAGAGGAAGGATCGGATCAACGCATGGTGGCCTATGAAGAATGGGCCCTACCGCCGTCATAGTGGTCCGAAACAGGTAACCGCGGGAATTGCGCGAAGTATTCCTGTTCCTGATCGCGCTGCCAAATTCCTGTTCGACATATCCTGCTGCTGTTGAACCTGTGGGTATGTAGGTAAGCCGCTTGGCCTATCAATCATATCCACAGGTCTTGCGTCCCCGTAGGCCTCCGAAAGGCCTGCCTACCAGAGTAAACGCGGCATTGGGCGACGTCGAGTAATGTCCGCAACTGGCTGAGGCTGTTGAGCGCTAAGCGGACTTCGCACGTCAGACCGATATATGTCTAATGCTCTACACGTTTTACCCCGCCTTGGGGATGGCGGCGGATGATGGGGGATGGCACGCAAAACGGGTCCCATATTGCCAATCCGGCAAGTACCGGCACCCGCAAATGGGTTCCTCGTGGCGCGGGCCGGAAATCGACTGAAGCCAAACATAAGGCGGCCAAGCGTTACAAAAAGCTTGTCACTGGCTACCTTAAAGGCTCAAGGTTTCAACCACGTTCTCATGATCGACCCGCAGCCGAAGGAATTGTTCATGACCCGGCTATTGTTGCCTGCAATTGCGACCATCGCCCTAGTGAAGGGCGTCGCAATTGGTCTCTCCGTCGCTGCAGCTGTTAGTGTCTGTTTATGCCGGAAATCAAGGACAGGCGAACGGCGGCAGCCTTCCAAAGAAGGACAGCCCGAAGACCAGACTGGCCGGTCTCCGGCCAATTCGAGTACCTGAGGATTATAGTTCAGGCACGCGAAAACGGTCGTTACATTCGCTAAGACCTGGCAAGGCGCGATGCGGCTTGACCGGCAGAGCATGCTTCAAGGCCGCCGGGCAATCGCTGGCGGTTGGCCCGCCGGCTTTACTTGCGTGGTCATCAACTCAGCCCATATATCGCGACCCGCACCCATATATCCTCGACCCGGAATTCCGGTTATCGCGACGCCGGCTAGGAGTTATATGGAGAAGCGAATCCAAGGCCGACGCTGCTCGGGCATCAGATGGGTTGCCCCGGAGGTGGCTATTACTGGACATCGCATTTAGCGGCTGCAGGGCGTCGAGATCGGGACGCTGGGGGTCGCCGACCCGAACGCCTTAGATATCCCAAGCAAGAGCTTGTCGGTCAAGCAGGCTCCGCTGGCCGCTTGAGTTTCGTTCTATTCACGCTCATGCTTCAATCATGAACTCAAGCCGGCTATGAGCGTCGCGCAGCGCGTCTTCCACATTCTGTGGCGTTCTCCCCCGAGCAAAGATGAAGCCCAAATACTTGCTTCCTTCGGGAAGGGGAATGACTTCTTGTCCCGGGGGAATGGTGATTGTCAGATCCTCTATGCCGGGTATGCTCCGGGCATGCTCTAGGCCGCGGACTTGCCGTAACCGTCCCGCCCGTGGGATTGGGATCATCATGACACCTGATGGCAGCACTTCGCGATCAAGCGAGTCGATCGGGAGCCCGAGCGCATGTCGAAGGATGAGTTCTTCGAGTGAGATGCCCACCCCAAATCGCAAGACTCTTGAGCAAAGACCTCCGATCGATCGCGCGGCGAGCTCGATGATCACCGGCCCGTTCTCATTTATTCGAAGCTCCACGTGAACCGGTCCGTCATGAAGACCTAAGGCGGTGACGGCCCTAGCCGTCATGGCAGCAACCGTGTCCTGCACCGAAGCTGACAATCGTGAAGGTGTGACGTAGAGGGTTTCTTCGAAATACGGGCCTTCGAGCGGATCGGGCTTGTCGAACAGCGCCAAGACGTTGAGGCGGCCGCGATCCAGCAAGCCTTCCAGCGCTACTTCTGTTCCCGGGATATAATCTTCGACAAGGACGTAATCGTGGAGGTCAGCCAAAGACGCTGCGTCTGGGAGCTTGAGGATCTTTGCGATGCGATAAAACGCGGCGGCAAACGCCGCGGGGTCATTGGCGCGGATCACGCCACGGCTGGCGGAAAGCGCCAGCGGTTTGAGAACGCAAGGAAAATCAACACGATTGGCCGCCTCGGCCGGGTTATCGTCGAGGGATACAAGGGTGAATCCTGGTGATGGTAGGCCGGCTTCCGTGAGGACTGTTCGAAAACGAAATTTATTCGCGGCGGCCTCGATTGATTCAGGTGAGTTGTGCGACAGGCCCAAGGCCTTCGAGGCCTTAGCCGCCAATACGGTGGTTTCATCATCGACCGCGACGATGGCCCGGAGCGGGCGCTGGCGGGCGTAGTCTAAGATCTGCTTTGTCCCCCTTTCCGGATTCCTGAAATTGAGTGTGACGGTCTGACCATGCGAGTATTTTTCCAGCACCTGGCGTCGGTTGGAGCCCACGGTGACCTCAACATCGAGCCCCCCCGCAGCCTTGAGGAAATCGCTTACTCGGTACGACGTAGTAGGGATGAGAAGGAGCAAGCGGGCCATCGTCTCACCGCTCCAATAGGCAGCCACCGGGACACATCTGGCAGCGCTTGCGCCAGGACGCCGACACGCCGCGTCTCATCCGCGCGTCAACCACCATAGAGGCAACCTGGGTCAAGGACATCTGCTCGCCAGACGAGACAACCGTAATCCCTCCTCGTGCGCAATCTCAAGCGCCGCGCCAAAGGTTTTAGAACGGACTCTCGCCGCCCTTGTTGGGCTGATAGTAGGGGTTTTCCCCTCCGGCATGGTCGGTAGCGTCCAGCACCGACGTAATTTTCGGGACCAACTGTTTGATCTCCGTTTCTATCCCCTGTTTCAGAGTGACATCCGCCATTCCGCATCCCTGACAACCGCCTTCAAGTCGTATGTAGACGGTGTCGTCCTGGACATCGACCAGAGAAATATGCCCCCCATGTGCCGCCACCGCCGGGTTGATCCTCTCATCCAGAAGCCTTTGGATCTCCTTGCCCTCCGGAGTGTCCAGGCCAGGCTTGGGTATGGCGTCGCGATAGTCCTTTATGGCATCGATCTCGGGCACGTAATGCCGGAGCATGTACTCGATCCTATCTTTCAGCGAGAAAGCCGCGCCCTGAAATTCGAGCAGAACCTCTCCATTCTCAAAGCCGTGATAAACGACGTCCCCACCAGCGTCCTGCGCGGTCGGTCGGATGCGGGTCTCGATCAGTTCCCTGATCTCATTTGCCACTTCATTGTCCTGATCGTTATTGTCGGTGGAGTCATCCGCCTCCCCATCAAGAACGATCGGTTCGCCGGCCACGAAATGCTCCATAATGGCGCCGAGAACCGTTGGCTTGACAACGTTCCAGGCTACATCGGGCGCCTTGGTGACCGTAATGTAATCGGGCCCAAGGAAGACTCGCGCAACAGAATCGATCCCGAACAACCGCTGCGCCAGTGGCGAGCGTTTCGCCGATTTTGCGTCGGGGTAGTCCACGGTGCCGGATCCCATGACGGACTGCCCTGGAAGAAATTTCAGGCTTTGTTTGTGTTCCGTAGCCTCGGTTTGAATGAACATCGCATCCGCTCCCTGCGCCGGTTGACAGCCACTTAGAAAGTTGATGTTCAACTCGTGAAGTCAAGCTAGCCCACATCGGCTTGGACAGAGTCTCGGGATCAGCCGGGCACTGTTACGTAGAAGGGGTGAAGAGGCTGGTCTTGGTGGCTCGCCTTCTGTGAGAGAGCCTGCCGCGCATATCGCCCCCAGGCGACGGTAGGGTGCCACATTTCGCATCGCTTTCTCGCAACCGAGCCCATTGACGCAGGTGCGAGCCAGTCACAACTCAGCGACAGGACGAAGAGCATGGAGATAGGGATATGACCGAAGCTGCTCTCGCTCAGAAAACGTGCACACCCTGCCGCGGCGGCGTGCCGCCTCTCGATCCCGATGAAGTGCAATCTTTGTTGCCGCGAGCGAAAGACTGGGGCGCGACCGAAGGCTACACGAAGATCGCAGGAGAATTCAGGTTCAAGAATTTTCGCCAGACCCTGGACTTCGTGACCGCCGTCGGCGAGCTCGCCGAGTCCGAGTTCCACCATCCGGTATCGATCAATTTTGGCTGGGGCTTTTGCGCCATCGTGTTGCAGACCAAAAAGATCAAGGGCTTGCACGAGAACGACTTCATCTTGGCGGCGAAGATCAACGAAATCGCAGCAGGTATGGGCGCCGGCGAATGAGGTCGGGGGCGAAGCAGAGAATTACTTCAATCAAGTTTCGTTCTGTCTGGCCGGCGCATCAGCTTCTCCTTCGATGTGCTCCCGAAGTTCCGAACCACGTGACCTCGCGCCACTTGGAACCCTCACGCCATGGTCGCACCGATTGGATCACAAGCGCATAGACCCGTGGTGCCAAATCAGAAAACCTCAATGTCCGCTTATGGCTGAGGCTGTTGAAGAACTCCCCGCTGCAAGGCTCCGGCGCAACAATCGAATCGAGGGACGGGTTAACGCGAATCATTCGTGCGCCGAGCGCAGCCGGTGCGAACCAATCTTACGTCTTGGACCCCCAGAAATAGTTGTTCAACAGTCTCGGCTACAAGCGGACATAGCGCAGTTTAGAATCAATATCTGCTTTCGGGGGTAAAGCGGACATGCAGGAGGGCGTGCTTTGTAATGACATCGATGCGGCATTCTCCGAACTTTTAGGTGACATTGAGCGCCGGATTGCCAAGTTCAAAACGCTGGAGTGTCAATGGACATTTAGTATTTCCCGGCCTCCTTCTTTGCCTTGCGTGAGGCAATCGCTGCGGGCGAGATGTACCCCGACACGGCGCCGGCACGATCTGATCTGCTCTTGATTGATGATTGCGTCGTGCGGATGCACTAGTCAACGTGTCAATGTCGCACCGACGATTCGATTCCCGCTCGGGAATTCCGCTGTTTCAAAGACTTGCTGGCGGTGCAGGCAGTCCGGAGCGAACCCATCTCCGCCGATTTCCCTGTTAAACAGGGAAAAAACAGGGAATTTTCGCGTAATCGCCCCGTAATGGGCTGGATCAGATCCTCTAATGGACTGATATCACTGGGTTATTTCGCCGAATTCCCTACTCAATGGAACAGGGAAATTTTTCGGTCGAACAGGGAACTTAAATCGCGGAACAGGGAATTGTTGTAAGCGTTGTAAGGGTGTTGTCAGAGCAATCTGTATTCGCCCGCGCATGTTACCGTGCTGAGTTGATTAGGCCGCTAGCTGTCGCCACTCAGCCAGGGCGGCAGAACGGTTCTGTTTGAAGATGTCGCAGCGATTGAGGTGACGTTCCTGGTTGAAGTGATTGTGGATTGAAGACTGGATCGAGGCGAATTTCTGTAGTGACTTTGCGCTCCTAAATTTCGCCATCGCCCGCTCTCGTCGCCGGAAGGGCTGGTGTGAGTTTTCAGCTCTATAGTTGAGCCAGCGGCCCGTCTCCTGACGATCGGCATTTACGATGACTTTCATCGCC
>JAPULJ010000292.1 GCA_027295145.1 Alphaproteobacteria bacterium
CAAAGGCATGCCAATCACAAATAGCGTGATGGCATAGGTAGCTGTGTCGCCCAGGAAGTCGAGCGCATCGGCCTTGAGGGCCTGCGACCCCGCGAAGACACCCGCGACCATCTCACCCAGAAACATGGACCCGTTGATCGCGATCACAGCCCAGAGCGCTCGCTTGTAGGCCCCTGACAGCCCGTCGAACTTCACTTCGTTGCCACAGCACCCGGCGCTCATGTCTGCCAATTTCCTCCCCTTACCATCAGAACAGTCTCCGCACTCTCTCCCAAAAGCTTCGCTGATTTTGTTCCGTAGGTTTATGGTGATCGTTTACGAGTGCGTTGACGAACACAACGAGGTTGGTGGCCGCGAACTTTAATCCGTAAAAGTTTCCCTGCCACTTCCCCCCACGGCCGATTATGTGCGTGACCAGGCTGTGAAGTTGATAATAATTGTCCTCGTTCTTGGTGAAGGTATGCCCGTAACGTTTGGCGAGCGCGCGTGTAGCAGTGGGACGATCGGTGCCACTTGTGAGGAAAATCCAGTTCACTGGATCGAGGCCATGAGCTGGCCCGTAGCCGCGCAATACCTCTGGCGTATCGTTTTCCGGATCCGTGGTTATGCTGATGAACTGGACTTGATCCTTCATCGGCGTTTGATTGACCATCTCCTGGACAACCGCAATGCGTTCAGCGTGCAGCGGACAAATATCCGGGCAGCGGGTGTATATGAAGTGCAGCACGACAACCCTATCGTGAAAAGTATCGAGCCGCACAGTCCGCCCGTTGATGTCTCGAAGCTCGAACACCGGAGCAATTTTATCGATGGGCTGAAAGTACTTCTCTCGGCTGCCAAGCTGGCCCACCAGTTCCTTCAGCGAATGGGTCTCGGCGGTCGATGCGGCCACCACGATAAGCACGGCTGCCAGTCCGCTCGCGGTCAATTTCCACATTTCACCCCAGCCTCTCAATTTCGCTGTCGCCATTGTTGATCGATACGTTCTTGCCGTGCCCGAATTTCTGGCGGCAATGCGAAGCATCCCGCGATTTCCGCAACAGCTCCGGCGACATAAGTTGTGGCCGAAAAAAGAACCGCCGACATCACGCGCTTACCGCGTGTTCATGTCCTCGCTGGTTATCGCCAGTCATCGGCCCGCTTTGAATACGACGCGGCACAAACCCCAGAGAAACATCGCAAATAGGACATGCAGCACGAGTGACGCGACGATCAACTTCGCGCTGATCGCGAGACCGAGGAAACCCCATCCAACGACGGGAAAGAACACTAGCAAAATGGCGATCCACAGCAAGGCACTGAGAACCAGTGCTCTGATCAAACTCAGGTCGTCCCGGAACAGGCTCACGTAAACGATCGACCAGAACGCCACATATACGATATGAAACAGAAGGCCGACCGGCAGTGGCAAGGTGCGCCCAAGCACTGTTTCGGCGAAGGCCAGGCCCAGGGGCTTCGGCATGGGCGAGAGGCCGAACTCCGTAGCCGGCACCATCACTCCGGTGAGCAGCAGAGCGGTCACGATACCGACGCCGCCGGCCTTTGCGAACTCGGAGATCGGGAGTTTGTGGAGGCGCATGATCATTTCCTTCCTGGCTTATCTGGTTCCGGCGCGCCGCAGGCGTTCTCCCACCCCGGAGACAGTGGCTTCGCCACAGTCGGGCATCGGCCCTACAATTCAATGGCCGTCCATCATGTGCTCCACCGCCGCGTAATCGCCTTGTCGAGAGACGGCCCTATATGACAAACTTAGGCGCTACAGTAACTAGAGGTTCAAGGGGTAAATCGGGTGAAAGAGGAAATATTCACCATCGGCCGGCTGGCCCGCGAGACCGGAACCAAGGTACAGACGATCCGCTACTACGAGCAGATCAGCCTGATGCCCGAGCCGGAGCGCTCAACCGGCAACCAACGGCTTTATGAACGCCGGCATATTGACCGGCTTGCCTTCATCCGGCACAGCCGCGAACTCGGCTTTCCCCTGTTGGCGATCCGGGAACTCCTCGGTCTGGTCGATAGCCCGGAACAAACTTGCGAGACGGCCGACCGGATCGCCCGTACTCAGCTTCGCGAGGTTGAACTCCGAATGGTGCGACTTGCGGCGTTGAAAGCCGAGCTTCAGCGGATGATCACCGAGTGCCGAGGAGGGCGCGTCACGGAGTGCCGAGTGATCGAAGACCTGGCGAACCACAAGAACTGTCTTTACGACGACCATCTTGAGCCAGCTTAATTGCGCGGCTACGGGCTCCGGTATCGCTCGCGCCGACCGGAGACCGTGAAGTTGGCTCTGAAGCCGCTGTCCCTCCACGCGAAATAGGTGACGAAAATGTGCAGTTGGAGCAGAAGCGTAAGCACCCATTCGAAGGCGTCATCGATCCTGCTGTGCCAGTCGTAGAATGCCCACAGGGAAAGACTTGTAAGCCCCAGAAGAGCAAACACCACACAGATCCATGCCAAGAGACGGGCAATTCGCACCGGAATGATAGAGGGCTGTGATTTCACCAAAGCCGCGAGCTGCCCGGTCATAAGGACCTGCGCCACGAAGGTGCAAATGTAGAAAATGGTCACGCCGATGCGGCGTTGGACACGGAATTCCTGGCCGACCGAGCCCAGCACCGTTGCGTAGAGGATCAAGCCGATACTGGCAGCCAAGCCCAGGTACAACATGACGCGGTTCCAATTCGTCATGTGGCTTCCAAGTGTCCGGAGCCATTCGCGACTGAGCCTCCAGTACACCATCATGAAAATGGCAGTCGGAATTATAGAAGCTCGGAAAATATAGCTTTCGGGACTCTCTCGGCCCACGGCACTGATGGATGTGCAGCTGTCAATGTAGGGAAAGCACCACGGCACGTGACCGAAATGTGCAGCCAGCAAAAAGGAGACGTGGACACCGATGGCTGGGAGCAGAGCCGTGATCAGAGGGACGAAACTGAAATTCATGCGAGCTGACCGCTTATTTCAGACCGACATTGGCCTGTCGATCATCGTGCTTCCATGCCGTCGAGAATGGGCGGGGCGGAGTACGAAAACAATCTGGTCTTGCTATTGAGCCGCCTCCATTGCGCGGCGGATGATTCCGACCAGTGCCAATCTCCCATGCTTTGCCACTTCCAGCGCCAACCTTGAACCAAGGCCCCTTCCCTCCGCGGCATTGGAGTTGCCCCGGTTTCGTGGACGGTTATGGACTTTGGCGAGCGGGGGGTACCCGAGTCCCCTTTCGCCGGCTGATCCCCGCCAGGCCGGCGCTGAGCATCAGCCTTGCGATCCGCTTGCGGCTCACAGCTTGCCCCTGGGCAGCCAGCTCGGCATGGATGCGTGGCGCGCCGTAGGGTCGCCTACGCTTAACACCGTCAGGCGGAGAGCAAAGGTTCACCGCTTAGAACGGAATCCTCGGCAACAACCGGCAACCCCGGATTGCGCAGATCTCCGCGGCGTTCAGATTTCCACCCGCTCGTGCTCCAGGTCGGGCTCCCCGGAGCGG
>JAPULJ010000293.1 GCA_027295145.1 Alphaproteobacteria bacterium
AGGATACGCCGCCTTCTCCCTAACCCGTCACCAAGATTCGGCTATAGCTCTGCTCTGTCATCGGAGGGCTCCTGTCTCGAGTTGAGGGAAACCCTCAATCTTCCAACAGGACGCCCATGCAGGGGACCGGAGCCGCGAACCCCCACGTCACTCCAAGCTACCGCGTGAGCGGTTTAGTCCATTGACCCAACTGCGACATTGGGTGCCGCGCCTCGAAGAAATAGATCGAGCGCTCGATATCCCCTAAGCTTCACTGCGGCACAGGGCGTATCGAGGCGCGAATGGTGCACGATATTGGCGAATGGCTCGAACAACTCGGTCTTGGCGAATACACAGATATGTTCGCCGAGAACAAGGTCGACGCCGAAGTGCTGCCAAGCCTGACCAACGATGATCTCAAGGACATCGGCGTGCACGCGGTCGGTGACCGACGCAAGCTGCAGAATGCCATTGCTAGCCTCGGTGAAACTGAAGATGGCCCTACTGACGAACCCGTCGAAGCCTTGCCGCCGGAAACACAGTCGAGTAGAGACGCCGAACGCCGTCAACTTACGGTGATGTTCTGCGACCTCGTTGGTTCGACCGAACTGTCACATCGGTTGGACCCGGAAGATCTGCGCGAGGTGATGCGGCGCTATCAGGATGCCGTCTCCGGCGCGGTGACGCGCTACGGCGGACATGTCGCGAAGTATTTGGGCGACGGTGTGCTTGCCTACTTCGGCTGGCCGCGGGCCTATGAGGACCAGGCGGAGCGGGCCGTGCGCGCGGGCCTGGATGCGGTACTCGCCGTGAACGATGTTCACGTCGGTGATGAGCGCGCGTTGGAGGCTCGTGTCGGCATTGCCACCGGCCAGGTGGTCGTGGGCGACCTGGTCGGGGAAAGCGGCCGCGACGCCGAAGCGGTGACGGGTGAGACGCCTAACTTGGCGGCGCGCCTTCAGGGCGTTGCGAAACCGGGCCAGGTCGTCGTCGGCGAGGCGACGTACCGTCTGGTTGGACAGGCCTTCAGGCTAGATGATCTCGGCAGCCTCGAGCTGAAAGGCTTCGACGATGCGGTGATGGCCTGGGCCATCACGGGTGAAGTGGTGGCCGAAAGCCGCTTCGAGGCCGCGCACGGCGCCCGACTGACACGCCTTGTCGGTCGAGAGGCGGAGCTACGACTGCTGCTCGACCGCTGGGAGCTGGCGGCGGGTGGCGAAGGCCAGGCAATGCTGATCGCGGGTGAAGCCGGCATCGGCAAGTCCAGATTGATGCAGGGCCTGCGCGATTCCGTGAGGGATAGCGTTCACATCCCTATCCGCTATCAGTGTTCGCCCTATCATACCAACAGCGCCCTCTACCCGACGATCGAGCAGTTGGAACGCGCGTGCGGCTTCGCCCCGGACGACGCAGGCGAGAAAAAGCTCGACAAGTTGGAAGCGTTGTTGCGCGAAGCGGGCGATGATTTGGCGAGCGATGTGCCCCTGTTCGCTGGCCTGCTGTCGCTGCCCTACGAGGCGCGCCACGGCGCCCTCGCCTTGGCGCCGCAACAGATCAAGGAACGCTTGCTGGAAGCGCTGCTCACACATCTTCTACGCTTGGCGGAACGCAGTCCGGTTTTGTTCCTGTTCGAGGACGCCCACTGGATCGATCCCACCAGCCAGGAATTGCTGGAACGTATCATCGGCCGACTGCAAGAAGCCCGCGTCCTGTTGATCATCACCCACCGGCCGGAATGGCACTCACCGTTTGGCGGCCACAATCACGTGACCTCGTTGCAACTGAACCGCCTGGGCAAGGCGCAGGGCGCCGAAATCGTCCGCACGATCGCCGGCGACTTTTTAGCGGACAATGTGGTCGAACGCATCGTCCAGCGCACCGATGGGGTGCCGTTGTTTGTCGAGGAACTGACCAAAACGCTGGTCGAAGGGGGCCTGACGCTCGACGAGACGGAGATCCCCGCGAGCTTGCAGGCTTCGTTGATGGAACGCTTGGATCGACTGGGCGCGGTAAAGGAAATCGCCCAGATCGGCGCGGTGATCGGCCGGGAGGTTTCCTACGCTCTTCTCGCCAATGTCGTCGATAATTCCGACGCCGATCTGACTGCCGCGCTCGATCGCTTGGTCCAATCCGAGCTGATGTTCCGCAGGGGCGAAGCCTCGGACGCCGTTTACAGCTTCAAACATGCGCTGGTGCGGGACACGGCGTACGATTCCTTGCTGTTCGCTTCCCGGCGGGAATGGCATCGCCGCGTCGGCGAGGCCCTGGAGCGGGACTTTCCGAGCATCCTCAAGGGAGAACCGGAAGTCGTTGCCCATCATTGGCTCGAAGCCGGCATACCGGACCGCGCGATACCCCTGTTTCTGCGTGCCGGGCGGAGCGCCAGTGAGCGGTCCGCCAACAAGGAAGCGGTCGCGCACCTCGGAAAGGCTTTGGAATTGCACGACGCAATGCCACGAGAAGACCAGGGAAAAGAGCAAGAGCTGGAGATCCTGGTCGCACTTGGACCGGCGCTCATGGTGGTCGAGGGATTTGGGCATCCCCAGGTTGGCCGGACATGGGATCGAGCCTATGAGGCCTGCGACCAAGCCCGTGCGAATGATAGCCTTTACCTGATCGTCTGGAACCTATGGCTCCATCATCAAACCGCCGGCAATCTGGAGCGGGCCGCGGAGTTGTCGAGCGAAGTCATTCGGCTGACCGAAGTGGATGCGAGCGAAGAACATCGCCTGGAGGCGCACCATGCGGTTTGGACAACGGCACTGACCCGCGGTCAACTGGCCTTGACCAGGTCGCATTGCGAGTCCGGCGTTGCGCTTTATGCACCTGAACGCCATCATGTCTATACCTATTCCTACGGCAGTCATGATCCAGGAGTATGCGGCCATTCTTACGCGGGCTTCGCTTTTTCAATGCTTGGACTTCTTGATCAAGCGCTGTCTCACGGACGCCAGGCGATCGCTCTGGCCGAAAGTGTTGGTCACGGACCGAGCATCACCATCGCTAAAACGTTTTTCAGCTATCAATGCTACTTACGGCGAGATCCGAAAGCGGCTTTGGAAGCAGCGGAGGAAGCAATCGAAGCGGCGGAGCGGTTCGGGCCGGCGCACTTTCGGCCGGTTGCGCAGATCGGCCTGGGCTGGGCCAAAGTCGCGCTCGGGCAAGGTCGCGATGGACTGGTCGAGGCCGAGGCGGCGGTCGCATTTTATAAAGCGACGGGCGCGACACTTCGCATGCCGGGTTTCATGTCCGCGTTGGCTGAAATACACCTCGCCTTGGGTGACACGGCCAAGGCCCTATCGTCCGTCGACGATGCCTTGCGGCTGATCGAAGGTAATGTCGAAACAACCTATCGAGCGGATATGACACGTCTCAAGGCGGAGATCTTGCTGGCCCATTCGGGGAACAACGGCGAAGCAGCGGAAGCGCTATTCAATGAAGCCATGGATATCGCCCAGCAACAAGAGGCATTGCTGTTCGAACTTCGCTCCGCCGCCGGGCTTGCGCGCCATTGGCGCAACCAGGACCGAACCGCCGAGGCACATGATCTCCTGTCGCCGATCTATTCGCGGTTCACCGAGGGCTACGGCATGCCGGACCTGAAGGACGCGAAGGCGCTGCTCGACGAATTGCATTAGCACAGCCTAATGTCATGTTATGGCTATCAATGACCAAATCGGTCACCCCCGCTCCGCGGAGACTATACCCCCGATAGCCGACATCTGGCACGCGGGGTCTCACCCCAGCGCCCCACGCCCACCCGGCAGATGCCGATACAGCGTCGACGGCGACACCCTCAGCCTCTCCGCCACCTCCGCGACGGAAATGCCGTTCACCTTCAGCATGGCCCTCGCCGCCGTAATGTCCGCCTCGTTCATCGCCGGCGGCCGTCCGCCAGTTCGCCCGCGCGCCTTCGCCGCTTCGAGCCCGGCCATGGTGCGCTCCCGGATGATACCGCGCTCGAACTCCGCCAGGGCGGCGAAGATATGGAACACCAGCCGGCCGCCGTTGGTCGTGGTGTCGACGGCCTCGGTGAGCGAGCGG
>JAPULJ010000294.1 GCA_027295145.1 Alphaproteobacteria bacterium
CGTGGCTCGCGGCGAAGCCAGTGCGTCAAGCCAGCAAAGAAATGGGCGAAAGCGCTGACGAAAGGATGCCCGAGTCGGTCGGAGAGATTGAGCGCGTCGTCCACCAATTCGAGCGCTTGTTGGGGATAGCCCAGCAGCAAAGTCGCGTTCGCGGCGAAGCTTCGGCAAGTGACACCGGGTGCTTCCAAATGGGAGATAATGAATGGCTGATCGTCCTCGAAAGTCAGGTCACGAAACGCGTCATTGGAAAGGTCGCGTGCCGCCGCCATGTTGCCGAGCCAAAGGTGGGATGCGCCTAAGCCCCAGCGCGCGGTCGTCAGCAAGCGGTTGTCATGCAACGACTCCGCCAGTCGAAGATTCTCGATATCCTGCTCGTGGCCAGCAATTATTTCCCCGGACGAAACCAAGTATCGGTGAAGGCCGAGAAACGCAGCGGCGAGGCCGGCACTATCCGCGACCCTTTCAGACGTGGCGCGCAGTGACTTGAAGTTGGCCTCGATGTCGGGGCCACCATATCCTTGGATGACCATTAGGGCCGGGCCGAGGGCGAGGCGAAGCGCGATCTCGTGGCGGGCGCGTTCACCCGTATCGGGAAATCGCGCTAATAGCTCCAGGCCCTGTTTGAGGT
Source organism: Alphaproteobacteria bacterium (assembly GCA_027295145.1). Lineage (GTDB taxonomy): Bacteria > Pseudomonadota > Alphaproteobacteria > JAPULJ01 > JAPULJ01 > JAPULJ01. The sequence continues at coordinate 629 of JAPULJ010000294.1, forward strand.
GGGAGATAGCTTCCTGGTTTGCAAAGCGCGCCACCGCATGCTCTCCGGCGCGCAGCCAGAAGGGAATCGCCTGCTCTGCGAGGCCGGCCTTGGTATAGTGTTGTGCGACCAGCTCTGGCTCACTGGCCAACTGATCCGAGAAACGCTCTTCAAGCGCTTGAGCAATGGTGGTGTGGAGTTGCTGGCGCGTGCTTCTGAGCAAACTCTCATAGGCGACATCTTGCACCAGGGCGTGCTTGAAAGTGTACGTCGCGTCCGGCGGATTACCTCGGCGGAAAACCAAAGCCGAGTTGGTTAGCTCGGTAAGCGAGTTCTGTAGCTCGTTGTCGCGCAAGCCGGAGACGGCGGCGAGCAGCGCGTATGAGAACTCGCGGCCGATACAGGCGCCGATTTGCGCTACTTCCTTGCCCGGCGACAGACGGTCAAGGCGCGCCATCAGAGAGTCCTGAAGGCTCGACGGGATCGCCAGCTCGGTGAGCGGGCCGGTGAGCGTGTAGGCGCCGTCGGCCTCCGCGACCAGGCCGCTTTCGAGCACCGTCTTGGTTAATTCTTCGACGAACAGCGGCACGCCATCGGTCTTGGCTACGATCTGGTCTAGCACCTCGTCGGGCAAGGCCTTGTCGCCGGTGACGCGAGCGACCATGGTTGCGGCCTGGGCGCGGCCGAAGCGGGTCAGGACCACCGGCACAACATGGCCGAGCCCGGTCCAGGGCGGTGTGAACTCAGGGCGGTAGGTGATCACCAACAACACCGGATGCTCGGCGACAAGCGGCACGATCAGGTCGAGCAGCTCCTGCGTCGTCGGGTCGATCCAGTGCGCGTCCTCGAAGATCATCAGCACCGGTTGCTCGCCGGCAAGCGCCGTCACCTCGTCGGCGATCGCCTTCAGGGTCTCGTCCTTCTGTTTCTGCGGGCTCATGGCGAGCGGCGGATAGCGGGAGATGTCGAGCGACAACATGGCGGCGATAAGGGGCGCCACCGTCGCTTCGGCAGCATCGCCCAGCACCGCCTCCAGCTTGTCGAGCCTCGTGTTCATATCGTCACCACGCGCGAAGCCGGCAGCGCGCTCGATCTGGGTTATGAAGGGATAGAGCGCCGAGTTGGTGTAATAGGGCGAGCATTGATAGCGCAGGCGGGTGTGGGCCTCACTACTGATCAGCTCCCGGAAAGTACGAGTGATCCGGCTCTTGCCGATGCCGGGCTCGCCTTCGAGCAGCACAACCTGGCCTTCGCCTGACTTGGCCGCACCCCAGCGACCCAGAAGAAGCCCGATTTCCTCATCGCGGCCCACGAACGGAGTCATGCCGCCGGCCTGTCGCGCCTCAAACCGACTTTCCATCGCCTGTTCGCGCACCACACGCCAGGCCCGGACTCCACCAATGCCCTTGAGCTGCTGCTCGCCCAAATCCTCGCATTCGAACAATTGGCCCAACAGCCGTCGTGTGCTCTGGCTAATCACCACCGCGCCCGGCCCGGCCAATTCCTGTAGGCGTGCCGCGAGATTTGGCGTCGCGCCGACCACGGCCTCCTCCTGCGCTGCACCCTCGCCGATCAGATCGCCGACCACAACTTGGCCGGTGGAAATGCCGATCCGGGCTTGCAGGTCTTGGATACCCGCTGCATTGATCGCACCAACCGCCTTGGCGATGTCGAGGCCGGCCCGCGCCGCCCGTTCGGCATCGTCCTCGTGGGCGCGCGGATAGCCGAAGTAGATCAGAACACCGTCGCCCATGTATTTGGCGACGTGGCCTTCGAACCGTGCCGCTTCGCTCGCCACGGTATTTTGATAGGCATGAAGTACGTCCCGCAAATCCTCGGCATCGAGCCGCCCGGAGAGTTCGGTCGAACCCACGAGATCACAAAACATCACAGTCAGTTGACGGCGTTCTGCCGCACGCCGCACCTCGGCGATCTCGGCTTCGTCTGGCCGTGGTTGTTCGGCGCCAGCGCTCAAACTCCTGGCTGCTTTTTGAACGGTCTTGCGTGGGCCAAGCGGCAGGCCAAGATCTTTGAGTTCGTCTTCGGTTAGGTCAGCCAGATTTGCAATCGAGACCTGTTCTGCCTCGAAAGCGTCGGCGTACTGGCCAAGGCCATGCTCTTCGAGCCACCGGCGGATATCGGACATCGGTTCGCCTCCCGTGCATAGTTTACACGCGGCACTTCGATTATGCATTAGCCGCGAGTGCGGCCACAGAATGTCTGGAAGTGGCACTTAAGGGAACTGCCGCCATGCGGCCTGACAGGCAGCTGCTGAAGGCATAGCCGACTTTGGCCCACAAGGCCTACGAGAATAGCGGCGATTGGGCGGGGGAAATCGACCAAAATCTACTTCGGCGAGAAAATCTCGAATTCAGCCGAAATGGCCGAGGTCGGCTGTCGAGTAAAGCCGACGCGCCGGCGCCGAAGCTGATTCGGTCGCGATTGACCCAGGGCGGAAGTCGCTGGTTACCATTGGCGACCAATTCAAGCATGTCTATACGGATGCCATATTTTAGT
>JAPULJ010000295.1 GCA_027295145.1 Alphaproteobacteria bacterium
CCCCAGGCCGGTCCTGGGAGCCACGGCTGTGCCTGCGGCCGCCACCCCACCGCAAAGAGAGACTGCTGGACTGCCGCCCCCACCATTACCATCGGGACGGGCGCCGTGATGTCACTCCGGCGGCTCAAAAGGCCCTTAACCTGCCCGGGAACGACCAAAACAATCGCTACCACGGCGGATGCGCTGATCAGCATGAAAAGCGGAACGTCAAACATCATCTCACCCTCCCTCGAGTAGGTTCCGACGACGGACACCAACAACTGGCCGGTTGGACATCCGCCTTCAGTGGTCAGATCCTCAGCGCCGCCCAACGTCGATTTTTCACCCGCCAAGGACGAATGTGCTCTGAGCTTGCTTAGTTGAAATAAAATTTGAAATACTCCAAAACTTCGCGGAAGATCTCTAACCCTTGGCCGGGTGCAAAAAAATGTTAGCCGTGATTATTCTAAAGAACCATGCGTGCTCAGGCGGCCTTCCCCATGGTTGATCGACGTCTTCTCTCTTGCTTCGTTAACGATGCTATCATTTACGAACTGCTCCTTGCGCCCTTGCCCTTCAACACTCGACCCGGCATAGCACCAGTATGACGTCCTTCCTCAATTACCACCTGACCGTTGATTAGCAGCCATCGGACACCCTCCGAGAATTGATGTGGTTCGGTAAACGTAGCCTTGTCAATGATCGCGTCGGCATCGAATATAACCAGGTCCGCCTTTTTGCCGACTGCAACGATGCCACGGTCCACCAGCCCGAGCCTAGAAGCCGGAAGGCTGGTCATCTTCCTGATCGCTTCCGGTAGCGTCATGATCCGTTCCTCCCGCACATAATAACCAAGGACGCGGGAGAAAGTGCCGTACCACCGCGGATGGGGATGGGATTGCGCCAAGATGCCTTCGGGAGCTACTGCTGCGCCATCGCTCCCAATGGTCGTCCATGGCCGCGTGAGACCGAAACGGACATCCTCTTCCCGCATGCCGAAGTAGATGGCACCGGCCCTACCGTCCGCCTTGTCGATCAGTTCGATAATGGCTTCCGCGGGCTTTATCTTCATCTCACGCGCGATCGCGTCGATGCGCATGCCCAGGAACCGACGGTGTGGCTCGTAGGGTGTCGAGCCGAACATAATGGTATCTGGAGTCCGGCTAGCGATTCCTTGGGAAAGGCTTTCGGTGACTTCTTTCCGGATGCGAGCCCTAATCTGAGCGTTACGCAGCCGTTCGAGCAGCTTCTCGCGACCGCCCTCATGCACCCAGTCGGGTAGCCGGACACCGAGACCAGTTTGACTGGCGGAATACGGATACATATTAGCGTAAATCTCGATGCCATTCTGTTGCGCCTGCTCAATCAACGCGACAGCATCCTGAATTGAAGGATTCTCAGGTTCACCATCGAGGCGCACAGCTGCACGCTTGAAATGTAGAACCTCGACGGGCAGCTCTGCCTCCCTACCAATCTCGATCGCCTCCTTAAGCGCTTCAAGCAGCTTATTGCCTTCACCGCGGATGTGGGTAAGATAAATACCGCCATGCTGAGCGGCGACTCTGGCCATCCTGATCAATTCCTCGGTCGAGGCATATTGATTGGGCGGATAGATCAGTCCGCTGGATAAACCCACGGCACCCTCTTGCATCGCTTGCCTGACAAGTTTTTCCATGCGTTTCAACTCTTCTGAAGTCGCAGGACGGTTGTCATAGCCGACTACTGAGGCTCGTACCAATCCGGATCCCACTGTGGAAAGAATGTTCACGCTCATGCCCTGGCGTTCGAGCCGCTCGAAATATTCGCCCAACGTGGTCCAGTCGAGCGACAGTTCGTACTGTTTAAGACTCTTCTCACGTTCCGCACGCGCAGGTCCCATCACGGGTCCCGCAGAACTGGATTCGCCCAACAGTTCGGTGGTCACCCCGTCCATCACCTTCGACAACCCACGTCCATCGACCAGTAGACAAAAATCGGAATGGCTGTGCATATCGATAAAACCGGGTGAAACCACAAGACCGCCCGCCTCGATTATGTTGTCGGCCACTGCATCGTTCAGATCTCCCAGCGCCACTATAATGTCATCCTTGATTCCGACATCGGCCAATCGAGCCGGCGCTCCAGTACCGTCGATCAAGCGGCCTCCCTTAATGAGCACGTCAAATCGCTGCGATTGCGCACAGGACAGGAACAGAACTAACGTCGTGACAACCAGAATACGAGTCGACATTTGAGACCTCCTTTGTTGGGATCGAGATTTTTATTTTGTTGCCCGGTTAACGACACGTTTCAGCCGTTGTGGGATTTCGGAACACTTAAGTTGCTATTTAGAAAAAAGCTTCCAAAGCGCTCCAATCTCAGAAATTAAACAAGCGCCCCACAATCGGCTGGAAACGAATGTTAGAAAATGGTTCTCGTTTTTAAGCCGTTAATTTGTAATATCTTGGTCTTAACTCGTTCGGTCGTTTGTAACCTACATACTTTTGACGATTATCTAAATCATCAAAGTCGAGAACTATATGAACCTCTTCAATAG
>JAPULJ010000296.1 GCA_027295145.1 Alphaproteobacteria bacterium
GCTGGTGTATTCGGCTACGCCGGAGAGCACCGGCACCCGGCCGCCCACCGTGGCCACGGCCGCCTCGATCACCGCGCGCTTTTCGGCCGGCTCCAGCGAGGTGTTCTCGCCCAGCGTTCCCAGCATGACCAACCCCGAACACCCCGACGCCAACATCGCCTCGATGTGCCTCGCCGTGCCTTCGAGGTCGAGCGCGCCGTCTTCACTGAACTCGGTCATCAGCGCCGGAAACACGCCCCGCCACCCGATCGCCATCCTCGCCTCCCATTAAAGGTCCGCTACGCGGTCACGAAATTGCACTCCCGTTACTGTCCGCGTCCAATACGGCTGCGTCAATGCCGGTATGTGTGTTCGGCCCCGGCACGCCGCTTGCCCCGCCACGGACAGCGCGGTATGCGGGGCGGCCATGACCGAAGAGCTGACCACCAACTCCGGCGCCCGGACCGGCGCTGGTCAGGCCACACATGCGCGCATTGCGCTGTTGGCGCTGCTCATCGGCGCCGTCGTGATCGGCTTCTCGGGCATTCTGGTCAAGCTCTCCGAGACCGGGCCGCTGGCCACCGCCTTCTACCGGGTCGCGCTGTCGTTGCCGATCTTTTTACTATTGATGAGCGCAACGCGTCGGCGCCCGGCGAAGAAAGGCGGAACCGCGCCGGCTGGTACGGCGAAAGCAAGCAAATTAACCTCGGGCGACCGCTGGTTGCTGGTCCTGTGCGGGGTGCTATTCGCCGCCGATCTCGGGATCTGGCACCTCTCGCTGCAGCTGACGACTGTGGCCAACGCGACCCTGCTCGGCAACCTGGCACCGATCTGGGTCACGCTCGGCGTGTGGTTGCTCTTCGGCGAGCGCGTGCGGCCGCAATTTATTGCCGGCCTCGTGGTCGCCATCGTTGGCTGCGCCATCGTCATGGCTCGCAGCCTCTCGGCCAGCCCCGACAACCTCGCCGGCGACGCGCTCGCTGTTCTCACCACGCTCTTTTATGGCGGCTACCAGCTGAGCGTCGCCCGCTTGCGGGCCAGCGTTTCGACCTCTGTAATCCTCGCCTGGAGCGGGGCGGTCAGTGCGATAATCTTTCTGCCCGTCGCGGTGCTTGCCGGCGAGACGTTGCTCGCTCAGAGCGTCTTCGGCTGGGGCATCCTGCTGGCCATCGCGCTGATCTCGCAGGCCGGCGGGCAAGGCCTCATCACCTACGCCTTCGCCCACCTGCCGGCGAGCTTTTCGTCGGTGACGCTGTTGATCCAACCGGTGGCGGCGGCGATCTTCGCCTGGCTTATTCTCGGCGAGGCGCTTGGGCTATGGCAGGGGCTCGGCGGCGCCATCGTGCTGCTCGGCATCTGGCTGGCCGGGCGGGGAAGCATGACATCCAAAACGCGCTGGTGATTGCATTTGCAGGAGGCAGCCCTGCAAAAGCGGCGCTTGACCGCGCGGCCTCGGCGATTAGCCTTTCCCAAGGCTGGTAAGCCGGCCAACTCCAGAGCACGATCATACCAACTGGATACGGTTTGACCGGGTTTCTTTTAGTCGTGGCAAGGCGCGCGCCTCATGGCGATGCTGGGGCATCGGCAATGGGCGCAACGCTGCCATGGCGCAAGAAAATCCGGCCTTTGGTGGGGCCAAGCGGCCCCTTCAAGCCGTGTCCAGTTGGTAAGATCATGCTCTAGGGGAGATTGCTGTTTGACCAGCGTAGCGAGCTCAACGCGCGAGCGCATAGTGCCCCTGGCCTGGGTGATGTGGGGCATGGCGGCGACGTTCTACGGTTACGCCTTCTTCCAGCGTGTCCTGCCGAGCGTCATGGTCGACCAGCTGATGGCCGAGTTCGCCCTTGGTGGCGCCCTGCTCGGCAATCTCTCGGCATTTTACTTCTATGCCTATGCCGGCCTGCAGCTGCCGGTCGGCATGCTGATCGACCGATTTGGCCCGCGCATGGTGCTGACCGTGGCGGCGATACTGTGCGCCGGCGGCAGCGTTCTGTTCTCACAAGCCGAAAGCATCGAGTTGGCTTATCTCGGGCGTTTTCTCATCGGCGCGGGCGCGGCCTTTACCTGGGTCGGCGCCCTGACCCTGGCTTCGCGGTGGTTCCCGGCGCGGCGTTTCGCCTTGCTCACAGGCCTGACCATTGTCTTCGGCATGGTCGGCGCGATCAGCGGCCAGGGGCCGGCGGCGGCGCTGCTTGGCGAAGTTAGCTGGCGCGATGTTCTGTTGGGCGCCGGTGGTGTCGGGCTCGGCTTCGCCGCACTAATCATACTTGTTGTCCGCGACCATCCGCCAATGAGTGATGCGGGCAGGCAGCGCGCGCCGGCTGGAAAGGGCATCATGGCCGGGTTGCGAGTGGTTGCCAGTAACCCGCAGAGCTGGATCATCGCCTTCTGCACCGGCTTGATCTCGGTGCCGCTGCTCGCCTTCGGCGCCTTGTGGGGGGTGCCCTACCTGATGCAGGTTTATGGTGTCGGCCGGCCCGAAGCTGCGTTCAGCGTTTCGGTGTTGCTCGTCGGCATGGCAATTGGCGGGCCGGTCACCGGCTGGATTTCCGATCGCATCGGCCGTCGCCGCCGGCCATTGGTGGTCGGTATAGTGTTGATGCTGACGACCCTGCTGGCGATGTTCTTCATTCCCGGCCTGCCGCTCGATGCCTTCCGGGTGCTTTTGTTCGTCAATGGCCTGAGCAGCGGATGTTTCGTTGTCTGCTACGCCTCTGTGCGCGAAACCAACAGAAGCGAGACCGCCGGCACCGCTCTCGGCCTGGTCAACATGTTTACGATCGGCTCGGGCGCCGCTTTCCAGCCGATCGTAGGACTGCTGCTCGACCTCGGCTGGGACGGTCGGATGCAGGGCGGCGCGCGCTTCTATAGCCCGGAGACCTACCAGAACGCGTTCCTCGTCCTGCCGGTCTGTGCCGGTGTCGCGCTGCTTCTCTCTTTCTTCTTCCGCGAGACCTGGTGCAAGCCGATCGATTAAGTCGGGGACAGTATATTTA
>JAPULJ010000297.1 GCA_027295145.1 Alphaproteobacteria bacterium
ACGCCAAGGTCGCCCTGCAATACCTTGGCCATGTACTTCATGTACTGGACATGGACGGGTTGGTCGAAACCGTATTCCTTCTCGATACTTTGGATGACTTCGAGCGTCGCGTTGTCGCCGGCGAGCAGGTGCGCCGGATCGCCCGGAATGATATGGAAAAGCGCGAACAGGAAGGTCAGCAGCAGCAACCCGGCCGGAATCATGAACAGGATCCGGTTCACGATCAGCCTTAGCATGTCACACTTCCACTTTTCCCGAACGCGCCCACGGGAGTCCCGCCAGAAATCAAGACCTGGGAGCCCAACCCTTCTCTTACCGTGGATGCTCCCATGAATGTCCTCGTCCGTGTTTTACTGCCGTCGGCCGCCTCACGACAATCTCCCGCGTGCGCCGTGGCAATCCTCGACTGGACGTGTCCCGCGAAAATCAACCGGCTATCAAGAAATCCGTCAAACGATACGAAACTCCCAAATCGGGGGCATTTCAACCGGAACTGCCGAGCCTGCGATGTGGCTCAACCCTTGGGAACGACCACATCCCGGGCGCCATTCCGAAACGACCGGAAGGCAAATGAACGAGGATGGGAACCCGACAAGATAAACACCCCGAAAAAGGAAGGGGAGCCCGCCCCGCAACGGCAGGGCTCCCCGGGTCTACTTCGGCTCGTGCGCCGTCAGCCGTCTAGCGCTCGATCCCCTGGCGCTCCTGCTCCGCCTTATCGATCCAGGCGAAGCGCGCCGGATAGTTGTCGATCGACATTATCCGGCCCCCATGCAGGTAGCTCCGTTCGCCCAGATTGAACTGCAGCGTCGGCAGGTAGATCACCGGCGCGTCCCTGAGCAGTTGGGCCATCCACAACTTGACATACTCCTTGCGCTTGTCTTCATCGGTCTCGGTGTGCCCAAGCACCGCCAGGCGGTCGAGATTCTCGTTGGAATAGAACATGCGGTTGGCGCCGTGCGGCTTCCATGCCTTGGTGTAGGTCATGTACATCATGGGCTCGTCGGGATCGGCCGTCGGAACGCCCCACGACAACAGCGACATGTCGTATTTGGCCTCGGTCGGTGCCAGTTTCATGGCCGAGCTGAACGATGCGGCTTCCATCACCGTCAGCTTCACCTCAACGCCGATATCGCCGAGGAAGGCCTGGAGCAGCTGAGCAATCTGGAAATCGCCCTTGGTCGATCCCTTGCGGGTCCACAGACCCAGGGCCAGCTTGTTGCCCCTCGGGTCCTCGACCACGCCGTCGCCATCACGGTCTTCGTAGCCGGCGTTCTTCAGCAGTTCTTTCGCCTTTTCCGGATTGTACGGAAAGATCGTCTTTTCGCCCGGTTCGCGCATGTCGGCAAACCCGTACACGCCTTCGGCAAGCGTCGGGGCCTTCGACAGCGCAGCGCCGACGCCGGCGAACACGCTCTTGACGATGCCTTCCTTATCGATGGCGTAGTTGAATGCCTTGCGCACGTTCGGGTGATCCATTGGATGGACCAGATGGTTGAGAACGACGTAGAACTGGCGTGTGCTCGGCACCAGGCGGATATCGATATTTTCGTTCGCCTGCAGGCGAGGAAGATCGAAGTCGTTCAACGAAATGGTGCGATCGACTTCGCCCTTCTCCAGCATGGCGGTCCGGACCGAGGTGTCCGGAACGTTGATGATCTTGACGCTATCCAGATAGGGCTTACCCTCCTGCCAGTAATCCGGGTTCTTCTCGAACAGCACATATTCGCCTTTTTTGTACTCGGTATGAATGAACGGGCCGGTGCCGACGATGTGGGTGGCCAGCCACTGCTCACCCTTCTCCTTGTAGGCGGTCGGGCTGAAGATGCATAGCGGGCGGTAAGCGAGGTTCGGCAGCAGTGCGGCGAACGGCTCCTCCATCCGGAACGAAACCGTGTACTCGCTGTCCACGGTCGCCTTCTCGAAGCCTTCGAGCAAACTGATCCACAAGAATTTCTTTTCCCGCGCCTCGTTGAAGATAAAGGCAACGGCCTCGGCATTGAACGGCGTCCCATCGTGGAACTTCACGCCTTCTTGCAGCTGAAAGGTGTAAGTCTTCTTGTCGGGCGCGACCGTCCAGCTCTTGGCCAACCACGGAATGATCTCGTTTTCTTCGGTTAGCTCGACCAGGTTCTCGCACGCGTAAAGCCATACGTCGTATGCGCCGCTGTCGGTGTTGCGGCCCATGAAAAGCGTGAACTTTTCGCCTGCCTGGGCATAGATCATCTGGCCGCCATACTGCGGCTCCGGATCGGCGGCGAGGGTACCGTTGCCAGCCCCTAGCGCCAACACCGACGCCACTGCAGCTGAGGCAAAGATCTGTTGGATTTTCATAGCAAACAAGCCTCCCGTTCGTTGGGATTTTCAGTTGATCGACAATTCAAGGATTAACCATAATCTTCACAGGGGACAACCCTTGTAAACCCTTTTCCATTCCGGAGTAATGCTGCGTCTCACTGCCATTGACCCAAAGGAGAATGTGATGCGGCTTCATCAGTGCACATATACAGAAGTTGGAGAATACCTGAAATCGTCGGTCGGTATCATCATTCCAACCGGTTCGACCGAGCAGCACAGCCCGATGGGCGTGCTCGGTACCGATCACTTTTGTGCCGAGACAATCGCCTGGCGGGTGGGCGAGCTGGCCTCCGCCATGGTGGGGCCGTCGTTGACCGTCGGCGTGTCGGAGCACCACATGGCTTTTCCGGGCAGCATGACGATTCGCCCTTCGACCTATATCGCCTTGATCCGCGACTTGATCCTGTCGCTGGTCGATCATGGCTTCGAGCGATTTCTCGTGATCAATGGGCATGGCGGCAACACCGCGTCGCTGAACGCGGCGTTTTCGGAGGTTTATGGCGAGGTCCGCCGGGGCGGCGGCGCCAATGCTCCCGATGTGCGTTGCAAAACCATGAAGTGGTTCCAGAACCCACCGAGCGAGGCACTCAGTCTTGAACTGACCGGCCATCCCGCGGGAGGACATGCGTCCGCGGCCGAGGTGTCGGTCGCCCAGTTTGCCGACCCGGCGAATATCAAGAAGCCCACCAAGATGGAGCCGGAGTTCGCGTCCGACGATCACACGTTCTACAACTCGGCTGACTTTCGTCGGCGTTTCGCCGATGGCCGGATCGAGTCCAACCCAACGGGATCGACGCCGGAAATAGGCCGCCAGCTGGTCGAGACGGCGGCTCTGTTCTTCGCCGAAACGTACCGGGATTTTCTGGCCGACAGTTGACGACACTTGGGACTTTGCAGGTGCACGAACCGGCGCCGTCCTGGATTGTTATCGTTCGACCTTTCGGGGCAGTTCCCGATGTTGAAGGGTCCGAACCGGCATTTGGTTTCTGCAATGGGGAGATCAGATGCCCGCTCCGGTAACGGCTTCGGGCCTGCCCGCTCGGGGGCCGAAAGCGATATTACGGGCTGCTTGGCGTTTTTTGCCGGGTCTTCAGAACATTTCGATGCAAGGTATACAGCGTACTCGCGATAATGATGCCCGTACCACCGAGTGTCCATGATGTCGGGGCCTCCGAAAAGAAGACAATGCCGATGAAAACAGCGTAGAGCAGGCGGGAGGGCTTTGTCAGACTAACGCCAATCAGGTTGAATTTGTGATTCCAGGCTTCCGATGAACCGCGCAGAATACCTGTGATTTCCAACAACCGCTGGGCGATTG
>JAPULJ010000298.1 GCA_027295145.1 Alphaproteobacteria bacterium
CCGCCGAGATGATCAGGGTGGGAAGCCAATTCCAGCCGTAATCGGCCACCAGGATTGCCGAAGCGTAGGATCCGACGCCATAGAAGAGAACATGACCGAAATTGATGTAACCGGTATACCCGCTGATGATGTTACAGCTCAATGCCAGGACAACGTACATCATGGTAAACATGATGAAAGAACGGTAGTACACGTTCAGTTGATCCGGCAGAACCATCAGAATAACGCACAAAACCCCCAAGTACCCAAGGTTTCGGACGGTTTCACGTTGTTTCACAAAACTCTCCAGTCAATCCACTTTTGGCCCCATCAGCCCGCGGGGCCGGATCAGTAACACGAAGATCATCGTGCCGTAGGCGGCCATCTCCACCATCGCCGTGCCATTAGGGACCATGAAAGAGTCGTGATTTTCCAGTACGCCCAGCATCAGCGCCGCAATGAACGCACCGATATAGTGACCGCGTCCCCCAAGAACGATGATGGCAAATGCTATAACGGTGTACGTCAAACCGGTCTCGGGATTGAAACCGAATTGAATGGATACCAATGTGCCACCGGCAACTGCGAGAGCAGCCGCCAACCCGAAGGTGATGAGATAGACGCGGTAGATGTTAATACCGCAGACCATGGCGACGTCGGAATTCTGGGACGTGGCCCGAATCGCCATTCCCAACCGATGAAACTTGAGAAAGAAATAAACGCTAAACGTGATTACAAAAGCGATAATAAAGCTGATGACCTTGTTTTTTCCCAACCTAATGTTTTCGGAGATCTGAAATGCGTCGGGATGATAGGGAATGGTGTGATAGTCGGTAGAAAAAATCCACTCGATGATATTGATCATGGAGATCCCTAGTCCAAATGTGATCAATAGTGGAGTGAGTTCCGGACCGCCTACCACTGCATTCAACAACAATTTCTGCACGAGGCAACCTAGGGCAAATGCGACAGGCAAAGTGATGAACATAGCCAGCAAGGGGTCGATATAGACCCCGTAACCCAGAAATTGCGGGGCATTGAAAACCACGTAGGTAAGATAGGCGCCGAGGACGACAAATTCGCCATGAGCGACGTTGATCACCTTCATGACGCCGAAGATCAACGTCAGTCCGACAGCAAACATGGCGTAAACGCCGCCTTGCATGAGGCCGCTTAACGCCACCGTCGTCAAATCGGCGAGCCACTGCATGTCGTAAATGACGTTGTCGGTCATCATTCCGACAGCAAATGGCAGGGTATAGATCGTAACCAGGAATCCACCCAGGATGTACAAACTTCGAGTGTCCGATTTTTCCATCCTGCAGAGAATTCCTTTAATTTTCTTGCCCGAACTTCCAGATAAGGTCGGGACGATGGATGGTCCCGACCTTATCAATCGGAGGCTGCATTAGATCCGGAACTCAAGCCGACGCACCGGAAGCTGAACGCTGGGCGCACTGATTTCGGTCGCCGGCACTTTCGTCATCTTGGCCCTTCGCCGCGCGAGCGAATCAAATTCCACGCGGCCGAATGGCCATCTCTCTCCCTTCAAGGATTCGCGTGATTCCCGGAAAAGCGTCAGCCGATGGTTTACCGCTCACTCCATTTCGGCATGGGCAGTATTGCCTCGACTTGTGCTTGCTCTTTTGGCCAGACAATCATGCGTTTCCCATTTTGGATCTGGAATGTCATGCCTTTATGACTGCTGAGGCCTTTTTCATCAACCTTGTACCGACCGAACATGGTCATCACATCGATGCTCGCATAGGCATCGCGGATCTTCTCACTGTCGAAGCTGCCTGCATGAATCACTGCTGCTTCCAATACCTGCATGGCGCCGTACGCCGCGCCCGCATGGTAATTGGGCGGAGTTCCGTATTTCTCCGTATAACCAGCGATATACTCTTTCATTCCCGGGTACCCCAGCTTTTCGGGGATAGGCTCCCACTGGGTGAAGCCCAGCACATATTCTGCCGTCGGACCGAGGTCATTCGCGAACCTCGGCAGGCCCGGACCCACCGTGCTGGCAAAAATCATCAGGTTGTAGTCCATCTCCCGGAGCGTGCGAATTTGCGAGGCGGCATCGGCGAAGTAGCTGTTGGAGAAAATAGCTTGGGCGCGTTTGCTTTTGATTTTCTGCAGCAGCGCCGTGTAATCCCCTTGTTTGCGGCTGCCATAATTCTCCGCCAGCACGATCTCAAGGCCTAGCTGCTCGGCCCACTTTTCCACTCCCTTGCGGGTCATGCGTGGGAAAAGCGAGTCCTCGCCGATGATGGCGATGCGCTTCACGCCGATCTCCTTGGCAAGAAAAAGTGCGCCTTTTTGATAGTTCTCGGCGTAGTCGATGGTGTTGAATATGTACCTTCTGCCTTTTTCCCAGATCACGGAGGAGGCGGCCGCAAAAGTTATCATCGGCATCTTGAACCGCTCAGTGACGTTGGCAACCGCATCGGTGATACCGCTCGAATAGGGAGACGAGACGAGATCGACTTTGTCGTCTGAGATCAGCTTCTCGTAAAGCTTGATGCTGGTCTGCTTGTCCGACTTGTCGTCCAGGTACTTGATCTCGACCGTATGGCCCAGCAGACCTCCCCGTTTGTTGACATCCTCAACCCACAACTTGATCGAATTGAGGTTTCGTCCGGCCGGTTCCGAGTAGCGCCCGGTCATAGAAATCGCACCACCGATCAAAACCGTGTTGTCGCCGCGGTGGTTTGCCATTGCCATGTCCGAACTGAACAAAGCAGCGAAGCTCAACATTGACACTGCAATCAGACTTATTCCCGTTTTCATCACTTCCTCCCGTATTGTGTTTGAAAGCTTCTTTCTGGAGTTCTTGCCGCTGATCTCGAATTTCGCCCGTTCGTCCTCCGTTCCTGTGTGTTTCACAGCGATGCAAATGGTCCGTTAGGTTCTTAAACCCGGTTTATTCACGTAGCGGCGTGAACAGGATCGGCGCGAATAGGTTTGGTGAGATTAAGATTAACAATCGAAATGCCGCGTTATATTGGCGTTTGGGCAAATTCATCGGCACCCGGACAATCTACGGCTCACCATGAACAAGATTATCCCCTTTCTGTCCGGTTTGTCACCCGTTGCAAACAAGAAATGATGTCGGTGTTGTTAAAATCGGTTAGGAACGATAGGATTTTCCGGGCATGACTGTCGAGGAGAACCTTTTCCATGGGCGGCTACCTGATGGACTCGCCGGACCGGGCGAGGGAGGGCCTCGGGTTCGCCGATTTCGGTTATGCCCTGGTCTCCGGCGAAATCGCGATTGCCGGAACCGGCGCCGAGTTGCTGGAAAATCCCGAGGTCGGCCGCCTGTTCCTGGGTGGCTGATTCCAAAAACCGTTACCGATCCATCTTCGAGGGGAGGCACGAAGCGCCATGCAGATGTCCGGCGAGTATCGAATCGAAGCGAACCGCGATGCGGTCTGGGCCGCGCTCAACGATCCGGAAGTCCTCAAACAGGCGATCCCCGGTTGCGATGAGATCGACAAGACTTCCGACACCGAGTTCAAGGCCAAGGTCAAAATCAAGCTCGGGCCGGTCTCGGCCAAGTTCGCCGGCAACGTGACCCTCTCGGACCTCGACCCGCCGAACGGCTACACCATCAGCGGCGAAGGCAAGGGCGGCGCGGCCGGCTTCGCCAAGGGCGGCGCCAAGGTGCGCCTGGAGGCCGACGGACCAGCCACGGTCCTGCATTACGAGGTCGACGCCCAAGTCGGCGGCAAGTTGGCTCAGATCGGCTCGCGCCTGATCGACGCCACGGCGAAAAAGATGGCGGGCGATTTTTTCGCGAAATTCGCCGAAGTGGTCGAGGACTTGGAGCCCGCCGAGACGCCCGCTCCGGCCGAAACGAGGGCGGAGGCGCCGGCGGCCGAAACCGCAGCAACGCCTACTGGCGGCGTGCGGCCGCTCTACTGGGTGCTCGGCCTGATCGCCGCCGTGGCCGTCCTGCTGGCGATCTTCACCCAGGGCTGATGGGAAGAAGCCCGGCCTTTCCACCGGAATGCCTTGACCTGAGCACGCCGGGACAACAAACTTGACGCGAGATTTTGGTGCGCCTTGGGGGCGGCGTCCGATCCGGCCCTCCTCCGGCACCTTTCGATAAGAATAAACGTCTTTCGGTTTTTGGTTTAGCCGGAGATGCTGACAGGGAGGATATCCATGCCAACGGTTTCCATGACCGTCAACGGCCAGTCGGCCGCGGGCGAGGTCGAGGGTCGTACGCTGCTGGTCGAATTTTTGCGCGAGCAACTGCGGCTGACCGGCACCCACGTGGGCTGCGACACCAGCCAGTGCGGCGCCTGCGTCGTGCACGTCAACGGTAAGTCCGTAAAGAGCTGCACCTTGCTGGCGGTTCAGGCCGAGGGCGCCGAGGTTATCACAATCGAGGGCCTGGCCTCGAACGGCGAGTTGCACCCGATGCAAGCCGCCTTCAAGGAACACCACGGCCTCCAGTGCGGCTTCTGCACACCGGGCATGGTGATGAGCGCGATCGATCTGCTCAACACCAACGCCAGTCCCAGCGAGACCGAGATCCGGGAATGGCTGGAAGGCAACATCTGCCGCTGCACCGGCTATCACAACATCGTCAAGGCCATCCAGGCCGTGGCGCAGGGTTAGGGGGGCTAAGGTCATGACCGATACAGGCATTGGCGCCAGTGTCCGGCGTGTGGAAGACAACCGCTTCCTGGCCGGCAAGGGGCGCTACACAGACGACATCAACCGGGTTGGGCAGGCTTACGCCTGCTTCCTGCGCTCACCCCATGCCCACGCAAAGATCAACGGCATCGACACAGGCGCGGCCAAGAGCGCGCCCGGCGTAATTTCCGTACTCACCGGCGCCGACGTTGCGGCGGACGGGCTCGGCGGCATCCCTTGCGGGTTCTCGCCGACCGGCACCGTGGCGCCGCAGAACGCCCCGCCGCGCCCGGCACTTGTGAGTGAAAAAGCGTGTTTTGTCGGCGACCTGGTCGCCATGGTGATTGCGGAGACCGTCCATCAGGCGATGGACGCGGTCCATCTGATCCATGTCGATTACGAGGCACTGCCGGCCAACGTCGACCCGGCCAAGGCGACAGACCCCGCAACACCGCAAATTCACGAAGCGGCCGAAAACAATCTGGTCGCCGAGTGGGGGCTAGGCGACAAAGACGCCACGGACCAGGCTTTCGCCCAGGCGCATCGTGTGACCTCGCTCGACCTGCTCAACCACCGGCTGATCCCGAACGCCATAGAGCCGCGCTGTTCGATCGGCGAGTTCGACGACGCCGACGACAGCTACACCCTCTATACGACCAGCCAGAATCCGCACATCACGCGGCTCTTGCTGGCCGCCTACGTCCTGCAGGTTCCGGAGCACAAGCTGCGCGTGGTGTCGCCCGACGTGGGCGGGGGCTTCGGCTCGAAGATTCCCCACTATCCGGAGGAGGCCCTGGTCACCTGGGCGTCCAAGAAGGTTGGCCGGCCGGTCAAGTGGACCGCGGACCGTTCGGAATCCTTCCTGTCCGACACCCACGGCCGCGATCATGTTACCAAAGCGGAGTTGGCGATGGACGCGGACGGCAAGTTCCTTGCCTTGCGGGTCCAAACTACGGCCAGCCTGGGCGCCTATCTCTCGACCTTCGGGGCGCTGAGCACCACCTACCTCTATGCGCCGGTGCTGTCGGGACAGTATGTCATTCCGGCGATCCACTGCGGCGTCACCATCGTGTTCACCAACACAGCACCCATCGACGCCGAACGCGGCGCCGGGCGGCCGGAGGCGACTTACGTGATCGAGCGCCTGGTGGAGAGCGCGGCGCGAGAGACCGGCATCGACCGGATCGAGATCCGGCGCCGCAACTTCATCCCGGCGGACGCCTTCCCCTACCAGACGCCGGTGGTCTTGGCCTACGACAGCGGCAACTACGGCCCGATCCTGGACGACGCCTTGAAGTTGGCGGAC
>JAPULJ010000299.1 GCA_027295145.1 Alphaproteobacteria bacterium
TGTCCTCAATCTCGTCCCAGACCCAATAGCCGACCCTGGCCATCTCGGCGGCTTTCGACAGCCGCGACTCGCTCTCGCGCAGCGTCTCCTCAGCGCGCTTGCGCTCAGTGATATCTTGAGTAATGCCATTGGACCGGATGATCTCACCGTGCTCGTCCAGGACCGGCTCCTCGATGTTGTGCAGGTGGCGAACCTCGCCTGCTGCGTTGATAATCCTGTATTCGATGTCGAATCCGCGCTTCGTTTCGTTGGCTGTTCTGACCGCCTCGTCGAATCGCTCCCGGTCGTCGGGATGGACCCATGCGAGATCTGCCACGTGGGACGTGCACACAGCCGCTAACTCGACGCCCGATGCGACGCCGTACATCTTGGCCAGTGCCTCAGAGCAGTAGATGGCCTGGTTCTCGATCTTGTCCCACACCCAATGACCGATCTTGGCCATTTCGGCAGCTTTCGAGAGACGAACCTCGCTCTCACGAAGTGCCTCGTTCGCCTGCTTCCGCTTTGTGATGTCGTGGATGATGTTCATGGTCCCGGCACGACCGCCCCAAGTCACCTGACCGACGACCATCTCGCTTGGAAATGAAGTTCCATCCAAACGCAAGTGACGGGTCTCGGTATATGGGGCCGGCTCACCAGTCGATAGGACCTTGTTCCGACGTTTCAGAACAAAGGCCCTAAATTCGGGATCGACCAATTGGATCGCGTCTATCCCGATCAGCCGGACGATTTCGCCGTCGTGGAACATGCGTCGGGCAGATTGATTGCAGTAGACCACCTTCCCCTCGACCTGAATGATGAAGGCGTCCGGGTTGAGGTCGGCAAGATCTCGATACTGACGGTCGGGATCCGACAAATTCGAACCCTCCTGGATGACACCGCGAGTGGCGATTCCTCAGCCAATGTTACAAGATAGAGACCACTCTGTCGCCATGGTTTCCGTAGCAATTCCGGCACAAATGGCGGACGATCGACTTGGCCGGCACGACCGTCCGCGGTCGGGCCAGGAGGAGAAGTCTTGGCAAGCTTTTGGGGTAGTTCGAGTGAAGGGCGAAAATCAACCCCATTCAGAGCCACAATCTGGTTACTCAAATCTTGTGGCAATCGTAGGCAAAACCTGAGCGGTTCCGAGGGGTTTTTTTCCGTACCACCGAGCAGATCGGTTTTGACGTAGGCACATGCCTTGAGAGTCCGAATTTGATGCAGTGGACGGCTCCCATCTAACGGCATCGCAATGGCAGCTCCTGGCTACAAGGAGGCCTCCAGTCGCCTGAAATCGATGTCTGCTCTACCCCCGACTCCGGACATACCGGGCGAGGCTGGGAATATCTCAAAGCGGCCCATTTCTGAAATCAGACCCGTCTAAGTTGATGGGGTCGCCAACTGTGTTTGAGCCAACAGCGGCAGCCAAAGCAAACACGTCGTAGCCTTCGGGAAGACCGACGATCAGGAGCTGGGACTCTTGCAAGAGGAAAAATTCCAGCTTAGGCGTCGGATCGGTGATATAGAAGCTGAAACGGACTACATTGCCCGGGTCGATAGCGCCGCCATGGAATCGCACCCGATCGTAAGGTTCGCTCACCCGGCGCGCAGTGGTGAAGCTTTCCGATAGAAAGCGTTTTCCAGCGAAACTGCCCAGCTGGTCGAAGGACAGCCCGTCTCTGTACGGACTGGGTTGATTGAGTGTTTCCTGCAATTCCAGATCGAACCCAGTCCAGACACGCCCCGTGCCGTTGATGACGACTTTGATGACCGCTAGATGGACGAACGTCATCGACGTTTGGCCTTGGTGCTGAGTCAACTTGGCACCGCGGACCACGAGGACTGCGGGTCCTACTTGTGTGATCTCTTCCACCACGACGATTGGATCGCCGATCGTTCCAGCCCCGGATGCCGATATCAGCCGGAACCCCCCAAGCTCATCGCTGAAGCCTCAGCCCCGCGGCGGTATAAGTGTCCGCCTGTGCGCTTTCCGACCAAAGCGCGGCGCATGCCAGGAAGGCGCCGGTGATCAACAGAGGCGTCATGAGTTAAATGTAAGAGTCTGCCGGTGATTGTGAAAGTCGCGACTTTGCAGCGGAGGTGTTTTTCCTCATAAGCATCTGTGACGCCGTGATTCATAGCGTTTTCATCGCTTTATTGAGTTTGTCCTGCAAGGTGTCCCGGAACGTTGGCCGGACATGAAACCTTCGCGCCACCCGTTCGACACGTCGCTCCGTCGTCGAACCGCAACCTATCTTGGTTGTGAATGAGGAGATTTCAAAGAACCCGACAGCGGAGTGATCATCCCAAATTGATCGTTGCAATTAAGTTCATCCCGCATTTTGAATATACCTCTACGGCCGGGAGTCATAGGCGCGGCGGATGTTTTCTGAAGTCGCAGCGCGCAGATTGGTCAGAACGGCGGGCGGTAGTTCGTCCGGATCCCGATTTGCAATTGATTGCAAATCTGCGGCAGTTTTGGGGTCCAACAATAAGAGGTTATCGGATATTGGAACCGGCAACATGGCGGCGTGCCTCGTTCAGAATGGGCAGGTCCTGACGCAGGAGCCCTAGCCCGAGCGCAGCCTCCTCCGGATCGAGGCCCCGACATTCGAGGTTCGCCAAAGCGTCTGAGCTTAATTCCGGTATCTCAGCGCAGGCACCGGGCAACCAGGCCGCTCTCGACCGCGAACAGCAGGCCGATCATGACCTCCTCCGGCAGATCGTCGGTTTCGGCATGGCGGGCCGAGCGCCGGGCCTCGCGCCAGAGCAAGAGCAGGAAGGGGGCAAGCACCTCGGCGCCCTTCTTGAGGCCCTCGCGGCAGACCTCGACGACAGCCTCGGGAAAGCCCCGGGCGCGCAGCTCGTCGAAAACCGCCTGGGAATCGCCCTCACGCCGGGGCAGGACCGCGGAGCGGCAGCGGAGGGTGCCGACCGCATACCAGAGCGCCAGGGCCCGTTCCGGCAGGGCGCCCCGTGCGGCCGCCCGCTCGATCAGGTGCGGGAACGCAGCAGGGAATTTGCTGCCGAGGACTTTCGCATTCACAAGCGCAGATTGGCTGATGATCCGGATTCCCGCCACTGACGACACTTTAAGCTAAGCTTGGACCGTTCCCCGTTTTTCGATTCAGTTGCTCAAGGGCCTGGCAAAGCTAATCTCATGGCCGTCTGGATCGGTCAGGTGGAAGTAGCGCTCGCCCCATTCGGCGTCCTCAGGCGTGGTATCCGGGTCGAGCTCGCAGGCCACGGCGTGCTGGTAGAGGGCGTCGACGTCAGAGACGTAAAAGATGACCCGTCCCCACCATGACCATTGGCGGCCTGCCGGTTGGGCAATGAGGTTGAGGTAGCCCGTACCGACCCGGAAGCTGGTGAACGATGCGCCCTCGCCACCGTAGATCACCTCAAATCCGAGTGTTCGGTAAAACCGTACTGCCCGCGACATAT
>JAPULJ010000003.1 GCA_027295145.1 Alphaproteobacteria bacterium
ATTTCCCTCGATGCCGCGAAAGCGACGTCGCGACTTGATATTCAAAGTCTGAAAATCACCAAGAATTAACTCTCATACGCGAGCCGGGGGAGCTCCGCTTCGGCCTGATCTCAGTAGTTTGTTTCACCGCCCGTAATGTCCGGTTTGGGTCAGGAACGGACGTAAACGCCACCCGGCATAATGTGCTCTTTAACCCCAACAACGGACAAAACAGCTCATAAACGGACATCGGCGATTCCATGGTCGCTTTTGGGTGTAAACCGGACGTAATCTGAATGCCCGTTCATGTCCGTTATTAGCCAAAAGCGGACATTTAGCAAAAGCTAATATTGCACTCGCTGCCGGCCCACCTTTATCGGTAATTTGCACATTGCGATGCCGTTGGAGGGGAGCCGTCCACCGCATCAATACCAGCCAGTATAACCTGTCGCAAATTACGTCCGCATTGCCCCCGTTTAACGGATGTTCAAAGATGTAGTGTCTGATTCCGCGTTTAAAGCCGTCGATACTGGTGATTTTCGCGGGCGCCCAAATTATCTTACCCCGGCGCCGCTGGTTTAGCCCGCGGCGACAACTGCTCGGCTCCAGCCGTGGGTTGCCCCTCTATCTCCAAGCGACGCAACAACTCAGACTTTTCGGATTCTGGAAAACCACTCTCTACGACATTAGTTGATCTTGTGCCGCGGTTCCTCAACTGCCACATTTCCTCCAAAGGCCGCACTAGCGTCGATAACCATGCCGGTATTTTCGAACGTAGGTGATGCGGGACGGAATTGGCGAGTCTCGCTCGTTGCGGAACGCTCGTCTTCGGCGCCCTTCGTTTATGCGGTGTGCCATTAACGTCAGAGGAGGATCAGCAATGAAACTAGCAACGATTACGCGGCGCTTAGCAATCGCTAGCATCGCGGCGGTATCACTGGCCGCAGTCACCGCCCCGGTGTCGGCAGCCGAAATCGATTCGATTCACTTTCTTATTCCCGGCGGCGCCGGCGGCGGTTGGGACGGCACCGCGCGCGGCACAGGTGAAGCGCTGACCAGAGCCGGCATCGTCGGCACCGCGACTTACGAGAACATGTCCGGCGGCGGCGGCGGTAAGGCCATCGGCTGGCTGATCGAGAACGCGAAATCCAACCATGGCACGCTGATGGTCAACTCGACCCCGATCGTCATCCGCTCGCTGACCAAGGTATTTCCGCAGAATTTCCGTGACCTTACCCTGGTCGCTGGCACGATCGGCGATTATGCCGCGCTGGTGGTCCGGAGCGACAGCAAGTTCAAAAGTTTCGCTGACGTCGTCGCTGCGTACAAGACAGATCCGAAAAGCATTTCGGTCGGTGGCGGATCGGTCCCCGGCGGCATGGACCATCTCGTCGCAGCGATGGCGTTCAAGGCGGCAGGCGGAGATCCAACCACCGTCAAATACATCCCGTTCGATACCGGCGGCAAACTAAATGCAGCGATACTATCCGGCGAGGTCGACCTTGGTTCGACCGGCTTCTCCGAGGCGGTCGGCCTGGCGCGTGCCGGTGAATTTCGCATTCTTGCAATGACGGCTGGTGAGCGCAGTAAGGCATTTCCAGACGCGCCGACTTTGAAGGAGCAGGGCGTGGATGCCGAGTTTGTCAACTGGCGCGGCTTCTTCGCGCCCCCCGGCCTGCCCGACGACAGGCGTCAAGCCTATGTCGCCGCCCTTACCAAAATGTACAACACGCCGGAATGGGCTGAAATACGCGACCGCAACGGTTGGGTCGATATCTTCAATCCAGGCGATAAGTTCATGGATTTCCTGGTTCAGCAAGAAACCCAAATCGGCGACCTGATGAAGGAACTCGGGTTCCTATAGACCGAACGCCGTTACGGGGGGCGCAGTAATATACTGTGCCCCCCGTCTCATTTCAGGGAAATTGGGGAGCGGAACATGACACTTGATCGATGGGTCGCGGTCTTCTTCTTGTTGTTTTCGTTGATTTACGGTTACGGCGCGGTGACGTACCGGCTGTTACCGTTCGAACACAATATGGTGTTCCTACCCAATACGTTGCCGATCGGTCTCGCCGTACTCGGCGTCATTTTGGCGTTCATCTTGCTATTTACGCCGAAGCCGCAGGAAGCCGAAGACCCTGGCGGTGACGTTCTCGGTGATATCGATTTGCGCAAATTCCGCGAATACGAATTCGGCAAGGCACTCGGCCTGCTCGCGACGATGGTCGTCTATGCGCTCGCCATCTTCCCTATCGGCTTTGTCATTTCGACAACCGTATTTCTCGTCGCCAGCGCCACGATTCTCGGTGAGCGGCGTTACGTCATTCTGGTGCCGGTGTCTCTCGCCGCCGCTCTGATAGTGTGGTTCTTGGTCCAGGAGGTGTTGGGGGTGTTCCTGCGACCCTGGCCGTCGGTCCTGATCTCTTAGGGGCGCTCATTATGATGGACGGCCTGTTGCTCGGCCTCGGCGCCGCCTTATCCTTTCAGAATTTGCTTATGGTAGTCGCTGGCGTGCTGATCGGCACCTTTATCGGCATGCTGCCCGGCCTCGGCCCGATCTCGATCATCGCGATTATGATCCCGGTAGCGATCAAGATTGGCGATCCTTCCGCAGCGCTGATCATGCTCGCTGGGGTCTATTACGGCGCCATTTTTGGCGGCTCGACATCGTCGATCCTGATCAATGCACCGGGTGTCGCCGGCACAGTGGCGACGTCGTTCGACGGCTATCCGATGGCCCGCCAGGGCAAGGCGGGAAAGGCCCTGACGATTGCCGCCATCTCGTCGTTCGCCGGCGGCACCATTGGCGCCATACTGCTGCTCGGCTTCGCCCCCGCTCTCTCGTCGGTCGCGATACTATTCTGGTCGGCCGAATATTTTGCGCTGATGGTCGTCGGATTGACGGCAATCGCCGCTTTCGCAGGCACGGGCCAGGTCGTGAAAGCGCTAATGATGACCGTGTTCGGTATCATGCTTTCGACCGTCGGCGAATCTTCGCTGTTCAACGCCCCGCGTTTTACCCTCGGCATTCTCGACTTGCAGAGCGGGCTTGGTTTCGTGACCTTGGCAATGGCGCTGTTTGCGTTGCCCGAGGCGCTTTTCCTGGTGATCGACCGCAAGCGTGGCAGCGTGC
Organism: Alphaproteobacteria bacterium; assembly: GCA_027295145.1. Classification (GTDB taxonomy): domain Bacteria; phylum Pseudomonadota; class Alphaproteobacteria; order JAPULJ01; family JAPULJ01; genus JAPULJ01. The sequence continues at coordinate 3,116 of JAPULJ010000003.1, forward strand.
CCGGCTCTGACACCCTGAAGGTCAAGGATTTGCGCATCACCCTCGAAGAGGCGCGCACGATCGCGCCGGTTATTGGCCGCCAATCCCTACAAGGCTTTTTCATCGGTGTGTTGCCGGGGGCCGGGGCGACGATTGCGTCGTTTCTGGGCTACGCGGTCGAGCGCAACATCGCCAAGGGCGAGGACCGGGCATTGTTCGGCAAGGGTTCGATCAAGGGCCTGG
>JAPULJ010000030.1 GCA_027295145.1 Alphaproteobacteria bacterium
CCACCACCCGTCGATCCCGAGACTGAAACCGAGCAAGCTTGCGGCCCCCGCTGCGACGCAGCCGAGCAGCGAGCAAATTCTGATCTTGTGGCGCAGGAATCTATGGCGGATTCGACCAAGGAAATTGTAGGCATCTCCGAAGGGCAACTTTACGTTGGCGGTGTTGGTATTGTTCTATTGGTCCTTACTCTTGTGCTCACCGCTAAAGCCACCAACGCTGCTGTTGAAGCCAATCGCATTGCTCGCAAGAGCGCCGAACGCCAGTTGCGGGCCTACGTCACTGTCGAAGCTATTCAAACGCATCCGGATGACGACCCCATGGCCTATAAAATTGAGTGGAAAAATACCGGCCAAACCCCAGCAACCGACGTGGTGACATACGCGAATTGGGAATCTCGTATTGACGCTCTCCCAGACGACTTCGCTTACCCAAAGGCCTTAATCAATGATTCCGCTGTTCTTGGTCCCAGCCAGAGTATGAACGCATGGACCATCTTCATACCAGGCGAAACGATACAGCGAGTGAGGCGGGATATTCTTCGACTTTTTGTGTGGGGAGCCGCTGAATATAACGATGTTTTCGAAGACGCACCCCGCCGCAGAACCGAATTTTGTTACGAGATACTTTTCGATGATAGGGGTGCCGCCCCCGGACAAGTGGGAATGGGCAACCGCATCTGCGGCCCCCACAACGGCATGGATGACAGCTGCCACCAACAACCCGAACAGGCAACCGGCGCAATCAAGCCCTAGACCCGCCAGTGCCTGCACTTGCCCAAGGGCACCTCTCGGGACTCCCTCGACCCTCCCACCGCCCCAGGTCCGGCCCGCGCCGCGGTGTCAGTTTCTGACACGCCAGCCCGGCCCTAAGCCGCCCGACAGCCCGATCTCGCCTCCGTTGGCACTTCAGGAGTCACCCGGCCGGAGATCGCGACGCATGGGGCTCTGAGGAGTGCATAGAGACTCTTGAGCCTCTCGCCGCTATCCTACTTGGCTGTACAACAGGACAAGGTGGAAGCCATGCCCGATAACAGCCCCTTCGAGGCGATTACGCTAGGCAATATCAAAGTTGAACCGAAATCCGACACACTGACACTTCGTTTTGTGGCCGAAGATCAAAGCGTCATTGCCGTTTCTCTCCCTCGGACGATCTTGGAACAGGCTCTCCCGAACATTAGCCGACTCATTCGCCAGGAGGGTCTTCGGCATGCACCAGGGCGGGGGCTTCAGGCCTCGGCCGATTTTCAGGAAGTTGTGCTTGCGAAACCGAAACAGATTGAGGTCGAGTCTTCCGTATTACACGATACCGTAATTCTGGGCTTTGATCAGGGCACACCATACGAGATTCAATATGGTCTAGAGCCGGAACGCGCAATTACACTCGGGCAACGTCTTCAGAAAGAAGGTCAACAGTGTAAGTCATTTAAACCTCCGGGTTCGGCCTAGTGCGCAGCCTTCCCGCCGTCGTGAACGTGAACCGTTTCGCCACCCGCATGAGCGACCATGCCGCGCCAGAATCCCGCCCATACCGCGCCGGCCAGGTCCTCCGGCAGCGAGTCGAGCTCGGCTAGGAAGGCCAGGCCCCGGTCAACCGAGATCACCACTCTGATCTGCCCGGTCGCGGTCTCGGCACGTTGCTCGGCGACCTTGAGCGCGTCGTCGTCGTCGGGCCCGCTCGCGAGCGGCGCGGTGATCGGTGTGGCGACCGGCCGGTAAGGGTCGCGCTTGTCGGTCATGGGCGCCGCTCGTCAATGGGAATCACCTCGCCCGTGGCGGCAGCTTTCGCCGCCTCCTCTGCCGCGGCATCGGCCCGGAGCGACGCGGCGAAGGCGGCCAATAACCGGCGGTGCTCAGATTCGACCAGCGCGGCGATCGCCGTTGCGTCGGTCATCGGCGCGATGATCTCGGAAAGCTGGCCGGCGAGATCCAACAGGTCGCGCTGTAACACTGCGCCGGCCTCATAAGCCGCGTCTTGTACCTCGGCGATCGGCACTAAGAGCCCGCGCTTTTCGTCCAAGTCGATGCGCGCCCGCTGGGCCAGGACCGTCTCGCGGACCGCCTTGGCGTGCGCGTAGTTGGGAGGCGCTTCCGTTCTGGTGGCCGCCGGCGGCGGTGAATCACCTACCGGGCCGGCCGCCAGCGGCGCCTCAGCCTCGGCGAGCAGCTTGGCGGCCTGGCGACCGCGGGGCGCTGGATTGAGATTCGCGGCACGATGCCGGCGCAATTCGTCCAAATCGACCCGGGGGCGCCCAGTGCTCCCATGGTTCAGCACCGGGTTCGCCGCCACGTATCGGCTAATCGTGGCCGGGTCTCTGGCCAACGCCCGGGCGGCAGCGCGAATTCCAATGGTCCGGGTGTGGCGCGTTGTGTGTTGCATTAAATTCAGCCTGACGATTCATGCTCAAACGTAAAGCCCAACTCAGTTTCGGCGCGGTGTACGTGTTTCGCAATATTGCATTGAAAAATTTTCTGGCCGTGTTTTTATCCAGACGCGAAGTCCCCCCGTGATACTTTCGACCTCAGGGAGGACCCGCGGGGTTAAGCTCGGTAGGTTTGGCGCGCCGCCCAGGCTGGCGACCATGGATTGACCTGAGCGGCGCGCCAGGCGCCGTCGCGATGCCATTGGCGCAGGGAGACGACGAAGACCCCTTTGCCATTGGCCGGGAGCGCCATCTTGTTCACGCTGCCTTATAGGAGAGCCCGAGGGCGGCGGCCGGGTTGGCATCGGGGCGGCGGATCACGTCGGCGCCCTGATCTTCGAGCAGTTCGATCAGGCGCTCCTCTTCCTGCTCAAGCTGGTATAGCCGGCCGTCGAGCTCGGTCAGCTTCTTGCGACGTTCGCCCGATGGCAGGCCCATAGCGTCGCCGGCCTCGGCGTCGAATACTTGGAGCAGATAGGCCTTGAGGGGTTCCCGGAGCAGTTTGATCAGAAGTCCTGGCTTGCCGAGCAGCTTCTCGAGCTCAGTGGTATCGAACGAGCCATCGCGGACACCGGCCGGGGACGGGCCGAGGATCGGATGGATATGGACTGCCCTTAGCACCCCGTCGATATGGACCTCGGCTTCGCCGCGCTGGAGCGGTGCGTCGGCGATTTCGTCGCGCTGGCCGACCAGGGCGGCGATCTTGTCGCGGATTGCGTCCAGCTTCTTCGCGCTCATCGTTGAAAACCCCACAGTGGAACGCCGGACATCCCACGGGCAGCCGGCGGGGCGGCCTTGGGCTTAACCTTCGCTGCCTTTCGAGCCTTGGATTCTTTGGGCGTCGCGCCGGCCTCGAGCACGGCCGTTATCTGCGCGTCGGTCAATTCGTGCCGGCGCCGCGGCCACGATCGTCCAACCCAGATCGCGCGCCACCGCGACGGCCCGCTCGAAGGCCTGGTCCGGCGGCAGGGGGTAGCTGACCGAACCGAGCTCCGGATAGGCCTCGCGTTGGCGGGCGGCGACAAGGGC
>JAPULJ010000300.1 GCA_027295145.1 Alphaproteobacteria bacterium
AAGATAGCGTCCCTCCATGTTAGCTGGAGATAGAATGGTAGCAATCAGGTTGCAACGATATTCGGGCAGTGCCCACTGGTGGTTCGGCGGCCTGTACTGCTGCCTTTACCTGGTGGGCGCCAAGATGGGCTTTGCGGGCGCCGGTTCGGACCTGTGCGTGGCCGAGGAGCCCCGCCATTCTCTGGCATGATCGGCCTTCGCGCCGGGGCGCGGGGGTGTTAGCCTCCTTCCCATGCTCGGCTTGTTCGGCATTTTCGGCCGCTCCCAGGAGCTGCAACGACTCGACCATGCGCTGCGCGGCGTGGGCCTCAATCCTCGGCTCGTGCCGGATGCGGTGATGCTCACCACGCTCAAGCTGCTTGGGGAGGCCGGTGCCGTCCCCGACCCGGCCTCGTACGCCGCCGTGGCGGAGCTTCTCGGTTACTGCGTGTTGGGCGCGCAAGGCTTCACCGAGTGCAACGATCCAAGCCTGACGGAGGCGGTGGAAGTGCGTCTGGCTGCCGCCCTCGACGCCGGCGACAACTTGGACGCCCGCGTCGTGCTTCTGACCCTGCACGCCGACGTGATCCAGCCGAGTGTAGTCGATCGCTACAGACTGGGGGCGGCCTGAGCTGGTGAACCTCCATCCGCAGCCTCGTTTTCGCGTCACATCGCCGATGCGAACGCTTAGCTCGCTCCGCCATTTGCGACCTCCAATCCGCTCTCTACAAATATTAGTAACTATCGACCAGTCAACGCCACCAGCGCGACCCGAATGTCCGGTCTTGGGGGCAAAGCGGAAGTCGATTTCGGACGGCTGGAGGTCCGCTTTTAGCCACAACCGGACATAGGAACGTAAGTTTCGGCCCCGATAAACGGCAAAGTTAGGTGCGCCGAAAACCTCCTTCGAATCCGATGTTTCCGCCCGAATTCTCAGTGAATAACCGCTCACCCCCTATGCGCTCTCGAGCAACCGTGTTCCATTGGCAGCCAAATCGTCCGATAGGGCTTCTATGCTAAATTCCTCCGGAAGTATGCCGCTAAGGCGCAATTTGTTCACTGCGTTAATTTTTCGATCACCGAATCAGCGCCACAATGCCAGATGATCGCTCTACTTTCCCCCGATCAGGTCTGATATCGCCTTTAATGGCTATTCGTGCTACCAATCGTAACAACTAAGGGCGACATCCCGAATAGTTCGGGCTATAACCGTTTAAAAATCATGTCGCAATGGGAGGAGGCGGAGCGCTGCGCCGGCAGCGGAATCGTCGCATTTAAGAATCATGGTGAGCATCGGCCCCGAGGCCTTGGGCAGGATTTTCGAAGTCCCGTTCCAGGACAGCGATGTCACGGCAATCAGAACGACACTGACCGAAGGCACTGACCCGCAGGTCGTCGCTCAAGTGGCGGAGTTGTTGCGCCGGTTCTCGGTCCTGATTGAGGTCAACAAAACAGTCGGCAAGTCGATCTCTCTCGACGAAATGCTGCCCCACCTGATTGAGGTCATCGCCGAAGTCCTGCACGCCGATCGGGCCACCCTGTTCCTGCATGACGACCGCTCGGGAGAGCTATTCTCACGCGTCGTCCAGGGCGACAACGTAAACGAGATTCGCATACGCGACGACTCCGGCGTTGCCGGAGCGGTTTTCACCACGGGGCACACGCTAATTATCCCCGACGCTTACGCGGATACCCGGTTCAGTCCGGAGACGGACAAGCAGACCGGCTATCGGACACGGAACATCCTTTGCGTCCCGATCCGCAACCGCGATCGGGCGGTGATCGGCATTGCCCAGGTTCTAAACAAGACCAATGGCGGCTTCAGCGACGCCGACGCCACCTTGCTCGACGCGATCACGACCCAAGCCGCTGCCGCCCTCGAGCATGCCAGGTTTGTCGAGGAGCTAGAAAAGGCGCATCGCGACGAAGTTATCATGTTGGAGGTGGGCGGCGCCATATCCGGCGATTTAGATCTCGATTCGTTGCTGGAAAAGATCATGCATGCGACGACCATGTTGACTTCCGCCGAACGCAGCACTTTGTTCATCCACGATCCGGAGACCGGCGAGCTCTGGTCGCGCGTAGCCCAGGGGGCCGAAAGAAAGGAGATCAGATTGCCGAGCTACGGCGGTCTGGCCGGCGCGGCGTTCACCTCCGGCGAGACCCTCAACATCGTCGACGCCTATGCCGACGCGCGCTTTGATCCGGAATTCGACCGCCAAACCGGCTTCAAGACACGTTCGATCCTGTGCATGCCGCTTGCTGACAGGCTGGGTCAGCCGATAGGTGTTATGCAGGTGCTCAACAAAGTCGATGGACCTTTTACTGCCTTAGACGAGACCCGACTCAAGGCTTTTTCCGCTCAGGCAGCGGTGGCACTCGAGAACGCGAAACTGTTCCAAGACGTGCTTCAATTAAAGAATTACAACGAGGGGATACTCAAGAGCCTGAGTAACGGCGTCGTAACCATGGACTCGGAGTTCGTGGTCACGAAAATCAACGAAGCAGCACTACGAATTCTCGGCCACCTCGAGGAGGACCTGGTCGGAAGGCCGGTGGCACAGGTGTTCGGCAACGCCAATAACTGGATCGTCAAGAGTCTCGACTATGTGTCCAAAACTGGTGCCACCGACTACCACGCCGATGCCGACCTCATGCGCGAGGACGGCTCCATGATCTCCGTCAATCTGACTGTGGCACCGCTCCTGGACATCGATGCCAACCCAATCGGCTTCTTGCTGGTGTTCGAAGACCTGACGCGGGAGAAACGGATACGCGTCACCATGTCGCGCTATCTCGCCAAGGAGGTGGTGGACAAGCTGTTGGAAAGTGACGAGGACGCGTTTCTCGCCTCCTCGCAACAAGCTACGGTTCTGTTCTCCGATATCCGACATTTCGCCCGCATCACCGAGACTCTCGGCGCAGATGAAACAGTGCACATGCTGAACACCTATTTCACGGCGATGGTCGATGTGGTCCTGCGTCACGGCGGCATTCTCGATAAATATATCGGCGATGCGATCATGGCCGTATTTGGGGCGCCGCTGGTCGTCCCGCGTGACGCGGACAACGCCGTTGCGGCCTCGATTGAGATGGTCCGGGCCCTGGAACGCTTTAACCTGCAACGGACATCATCCGGGCTCGAGCCGATCGAAGTGGGTATTGGCATCAGCACCGGCGATGTGGTCGCAGGCAGCATCGGTACTACCAAACGCATGGACTACACCGTCATAGGTGAGAGTGTGAACCTGGCGGCGCGCCTGGAGGGTGCCAACAAGCACTATGGCACTAGCGTCTTAGTCAGCGACACTACAATTTCCCAAATGAAATCTGCGCTGTCGTGGCGCGAGATCGATCTCATGCGGGTCACCGGCACCAACAAATTGGTTTCGGTGTTCGAGCCCCTCGATTGTTACCCAGAGGCGGTGCGAGCCAACCTGAACCGTGTGCGCGGTGCCTATCAGAAGGGCGTTCGGTTGTATCGGCAGCGCCAGTGGAATGAGGCGCCGTTCTATTTCGAGCAAGTGCTCGCGCGCTGTCCGAACGACACCCCGTCACAGCTCTATATCAATCGCTGCCGCTACTATCTGGACGAGCCGCCGGGCGAGGACTGGGACGGGGTCTGGATTCTGCACTAGAAGAAAAACCAATTGGTTGGTGGAGCGTCATCGGCAGCAACTGCGCGCCGGGGGAATCGCTTGAGACGGGACCAAAAATGACGTGGCTGCGGTTGGGCCTGTGTCTAGGCCACGAAATTCCCCGTCAATCGTGTCATTCCTATCCGGGCATTTGGCCGTCCGTGTTGACCCATGGCAGAGTTGAGCTCTGGCCGTAGTGGCGGTCTCAAGTTGGATTGCTGATCGAACCCCTAAATGTCCGAGTCGGGTCAACAACGGAAGTCAGCCAAGGTCGCGGGAATGTCCGCTCCTGGGGGCAAAGCAGAAGTCGATTTCGGGCGACTGGACGTCTACTTTTAGCCAAGAGGAGACTCAGGCCGCTCCGCAATAGCAAACAAATTTTCGACACAACGCGATGCCGGTGGTACCCTTACAGAAGGAGCTATTTGATGGCCTAGGGGAGGATCGGTGGGATGGCTGATCAATGGGTATTCAAGAGCGAAACCTACGATAACTGTAATTGCGCGGTGAACTGCGGCTGCCAATTCAACTTGCCGAGCACCTATGGATACTGTCAATCTGCCTTCGTCGGAAACATTGTCGAAGGCCATTTTAACGACACGCCGCTCGCAGGGCTGAATTGGGCGGTGCTTTACAAATGGCCCGGCGAAATCAAGGACGGAAACGGACGGCGCCAGATCGTCATTGACGATGGTGCGGACAAGGTTCAGCGGATCGCTCTCGAAACGATTTTGTCGGGAGAGGCAGGCGCCCCCCTCAGCAGTCATTTCGCCGTCTTCGGGTCATTATGCTCGGAGTTTTGCGAGACGCTGTTCCTGCCGATCGATCTCGATGCGAACGCCGAACTCAGAACCGCAAAGGTTGACATACCGGGTGTCATGAGGAGCAGCGGCAGACCGATAATCAACGAGTTCAGTGGTCAACCATTCCATATTGCGCTGGCACGCCGGAGTGGCAGTATCGAGTTTACTTACGC
>JAPULJ010000301.1 GCA_027295145.1 Alphaproteobacteria bacterium
GGCCGCCCGTGAGCTTGGACATTTCCTCTTGGACACGCGCCTCGACCTTGGCCTTGGCGTCGTTGAAGGCGGCGATGATGAGGTCTTCGAGGACTTCAGTATCGTCGGGCGTGGCGAGGGCGGGGTCGATCGTAACCCTGCGCATTTCGGATTTGCCGCTCAAGGTGATCGTGACCATGCCGCCGCCGGCGCTGCCGGAAACCTCGATGGTGCCCAACTGGTCTTGCATTTCGGCCATCTTGGCCTGCATTTCCTGCGCCTGCTTCATCAACTGACCGAGGTTCTTCATTTTTGTTTGTCTCCTGTGCCGGGGCGGTCGGCCAAATCACGAACCGTTTCGATCTCGGACCCGGGGAAGGTTTCGAGCACGGCGCTGACCCGCGGATGATTGGCCGCTTTGTCCAAGCGCGCCTGGCCGGCCGCCGTCGCTTGTTCGGCCAAGCTGGGTGCACCTTCCTCCTTGGATATGCTGACGACCCAGCGCTTGCCGGTCCACTCGCCGAGGAGCGTGCCGATATTATTGGCAAGCGTTTCCGGCGCTCCGTCGCCAGGACGAAACTCGATACGGCCGGGGCCGAAACCGACGAGGTGAACGTACTGAATGAGTTCGGAATAGAGGATTGTTTCGCGCTTGGTCTTGAACAGCGCGACGACCTCATCGAAACTGGCGGGATCGGCGAGCGTCGCTTCGCTCGCCGGCGGCTCGGACTGGACGGCGGGCACGGGCTCGCTGAGCGTGACAGACTTTGGCGCCGGCGCGGCCTCGACCACGTAGGCCGGCGCAGCAGCTTCGCCCCCCGCCGTGGCGCGGATCGGGGGCGGGGCATCGTCCTCTACGTGTTCGCCGATTCCCTTCGCTTGCGGTGCGGCCTGGGCGGAACCAGACTGTTGCACGGGCGCGTTGGCGGTCTCGAGCTTCTTCAGGATTTCGGCCGGGAGCGGCAGTTCGCTTGCGTAAGCTAAGCGCACCAGCACCATTTCGAGCGCCGTCAACGGCGCCCGCGAGCCCTGCACTTCACCCAGCCCCTTGAGCAGAATCTGCCAGGTCCGCGATAGGGAAGCCATCGCCAATGTCTTGGCCATCTCGCCGGCGCGGCCCCGTTCGGCTTCGGATACCGCCAGCCCTTCGGCCGCCTCGGGCACGATCTTGAGACGCGTCAGCCAATGGGTGATATCGAGGAGGTCTTGGGCGATGACGGCGGGATCGGCGCCGGTGCGGTAAAGCTCGGCGGTCAGGGTCAGCGCCGGCGCGATCTCGCCCTTCATCACCAGATCGAAGAGATCGAGAATGCGCGCCCTATCGGCCAGGCCCAGCATGTCGCGGACCTGCTCTTCGGCGACGCTGGCGCCGCGCTCATTTCCGCCACCAAGCGCCATCGCCTGGTCAAGCAACGAGAGCCCGTCGCGAACCGAGCCGTCGGCGGCGCGGACGATCAGCGCCATCGCCTCGGGCGCGATCTTGGCGTTCTCTTTGCCCGCGATCATGTCGAGATGGCCGGTCAGAGTCTGCGTATCCAAGCGCCGCAGATCGAAGCGCTGGCAGCGCGACAGCACGGTCACCGGGACCTTTCGGATCTCGGTCGTGGCGAAGACGAACTTCACGTGCTCGGGCGGCTCTTCGAGAGTCTTGAGCAACGCGTTGAAGGCGTTGCGCGAGAGCATGTGGACTTCGTCGATGATGTAAACCTTGTAGCGCGAAGTGACCGGCCGGTAGCGCACACTCTCGATCAGCTCGCGTATGTCGTCGACACCGGTGCGCGAGGCCGCGTCGGTCTCGATCACGTCCATGCTGCGGTCTTCGCCGATGGCGATGCAGCTCTCGCACTCCCCGCATGGCTGGGGCGTTGGCCCACTCTTGCCATCGGGGCCGACGCAGTTGAGCGCCCGGGCGATGATCCGCGCCGCAGTCGTCTTGCCGACGCCGCGCACGCCGGTGAGGATGAAGGCGTGGGCGATGCGGTCGAGGGCGAAGGCGTTGGTCAGGGTGCGGACGAGGGCATCCTGGCCGACCAACTCGGAGAAGTTCTTGGGCCGGTACTTGCGGGCCAGGACCTGGTACGGCTCGCTTGAACCGGCGTTTGCAGGCCCAGGACTCGCGGAAGAACCATCCTCGCCGTCGCGCGGAGGGGCTTCCTGCGCGGTTTGTGGTGTCTTGGCGTCGGACATTTGACCCGGAGCTTCAGAGTACAAAAAACCGTAGGTGGGAGGCTGGACAGGCGACCCGAACAAAACTCGTTACGGCTGCTTCCTTCCGGATCTGACCGGGTTGGCGAGACGCTCGTCCGCCGCCAACCTCCCGGCTGGACTATATCAGGAATTGGCCCGCCCGGCGCAAGCCCAGCGCGGCGCAATCCCAATCCGGTACAAGCCCAACCCGGTAAAAACAGTGCGTGGTGCCGGTTTGCATCGAGGCATCCCCCATGCGAGGTTCGCGCCGATGACGAAGAAGCCGATATCCGAGAATTTCTATACCGACGGCGCCCTCGACCGCGCGGCGCATCTGCGGCGCGGGGATAGCTGGTTGGGCGATCTTCTGGCGCGCCCGGACATCGCGATCGTTCCGGTGTGGCGCTCGAAGAACCTCGTTTCCGGGCTCACGGACGGCCCCGGAAAATCGGGTG
>JAPULJ010000302.1 GCA_027295145.1 Alphaproteobacteria bacterium
GGCGAGCAGAAGGGCCGCAAGCACCGAAAGGGCAACGCCCACCAGCAGCAGTATCGCAGTGCGCGCGAGTGAGTCGTAGAGCGGCACAAACGCCTCACTTAGCGGCGATTCGACGAACACCAACCAGCCCAAGGGCATAATCACTGCATGCGCCGACAGCACCTTGCGGCCGTCGAGATCACGGGTGATCGCACCCACATCGTCCGCGCCGACCGCACCAGATTGGGCGCGAGCGGCCTTCAGCTGCGGCGAGGCCGAAAGGTCCGTCTTGCGCAACACGAGAGAGATGTCGGGATGGGCAATCAACAATCCACGGGAATCAACGACGAAGGCGCGACCGGCGGCGCCAACCTTGATGCGCGAGATCACGTCCCAGATGAATTTTAGATTGACCTCGGCGACAGTCACCCCTTTGTCACGCCCACGACCGCCAAGGCCGAACGTCAGATAGGGCTCGGACCCCTTTCGGAAGTAGACCGGGCTCAGGTAGCGGCCTTCGGCACGCGGCGTGCGGAACTTGGGATCGTTCGCGTAGTCCTTGCCGCTCCCGATCACGTCCATTACAAGCCGCGACACAAGGATCTGCTCCCGGCCAGACGCATCAATATAGGCGACCTCGGTGACCGCCGGTGCCTGACGGAGCAGGCGAAAGTAATCTATTTGCCGTTGCTCGAGCGCCTCGGCGTGCGGAACGAAGGTGGCATGCAGGGTCCAGCCGACCTGCGCCTCCACCTCCTTGACGAATTGTTCGATCACGGCAGCGGCGGCCTCGGCCTTCGCGCGCTGAATATGTAGCAGTGCCGACTTCGTTTCCTGATACGAGAAATAGACTTCGACGAGCCCGCTCGCGATCAGAACCGTAGAAACCAACGCGCTGAACATAAGCGCGTATTTTTGGAACAGTCGCGAGCGCGGCGTCGCCGATCCATCCCCTTCAGGAGGTTCCGCCGCCGTGTCTGCCTCGCTCATTCAATCACTTCGTCCACCCTTAACAAGACCGACTGCGGAATTGTGATTCCGAGCGCCTTGGCGGTCTTCAGGTTGACGATGAACTCGAATGTGGTTGGTTGTTCGACGGGCATATTCGCGGGCGTCTCGCCGCCCAGGATCTTCGCCACCTGCCGACCGGCGCGGCGGTACATCGCGGCAAGGTTGGTCCCGTACGACATGAGTCCTCCGGCGCGCACCCAGCTCCCAAATCCGTACATCGCGGGCAACTTGCTCTGCGCCGCGAACTCGATGATCCGAGGTCGTTCGCCCGCAGTGACGAAGTCGTGGTACACAAAAATCCCGTCGACCTGCGCGCCGGTAATCTTAGCGAACGCCTGCTCGAAGTCGCCGGCATCGCTCACTTCGATCGGGTGCACCGTAAACCCCAAGGACCGCCCCGCGGTCTCGGCCAAGTTCAGGCCGAGGGTCGGCCCCGGCTGCTTGGGATTGTAAAGATACGCCACACGGGCCAGGTGCGGGATTGCCATTTTGAAGAACTCAAGCTTCTTAGGCGTCGTCTCGGAGGTCATGCAGGTCTGGCCGGTGACGTTCCCGCCGGGTCGCGCCAAGGTCTCGACCAGCACATCATACGGGTCACAGTTGAGCACGACGATCGGGATCGTTTCCGTCGCCTCCTTAGCAGCCCGGCCCCCGGCGATCTCGCTTGTCACGATGACATCGACGCCCGAGCTCACCAATTCCTTGGCGAGACCGGGCCGATAGAAGTCCTGCTTGCCGGTCAAGCGAGACTCCAGCACGTAATTTTCGCCCTCCACGTAGCCGAGGTCCCGTAATCCCTGCTTGAACACCTCGATACGAAAAGTCTTATGAATGACAGGGGGAAAAAGTGTGCCGACCCGGTACACCTTCCCCGCTTGCGCTTCGGCGGTGAGGGGAGTCGCGACAAGGCTGAGAACGGCGGCGGCGAACACAATAAGAGCGCGCATGGATTACCTCCCGGTCTTTGGTTTGAACCTTGCGGCTGACGGACACTTATTAGCACACAAATATCCAAACTTGAAGCTGCGAAAAGCCTCGTCCAGGGCCATTGATCCAGATAAATTTGAATGTCATTCCCACGGTTCTCTGGTGCCTACCGTAATGAATCCGGCTGCACAGGCATGATGCATGTGGGCCAGGGTGCACTTCGCCCGATGAACGGCTTCGCTCATCTTGGTGCCCTCCCGTCATGCTGGCTTGGGCGGAGGCACTCGCAAACTCGACTAGCCGGCTGTCGCCGGCTGTCCCCACACGACCCGCCCGATATGCTTCTCCGTCATCGATGTCCATAGCTCGCGCCAGTGCGACTTCATGGTCGCGACCGTGCCTGCCTCGTCCGCCTCCATCAGCCGTGAATAGCCACCACATCAGCGGCGAGGACAACAGCGAAACGGGGCCCCATCTATGACCCTCCCCTCGACCAAAATTAGCGAGCCGAGATGTGGAATTCGATCCGGCAGACTAGCGCGTCCGACTTCCGCTTATGGCTATAAGCAGACATCCAGTCGCTCGAAATTGAGGTCTGCTTAACCCCCAACAGCGGACATTCGAGCGTCGATCCAAAAGAAAAATCCGGCCGCGAGACCGCTTCACGCGCCGGCGCGGCGGCGGGCGAATAGACGCGCCTGTGATTACTAATCAGGCGTGCGCGGCATGACCCGCGGCCGATCAACCGAGCGGCACCAGCACCTTAGCCGAGTGCCGAGCGCGGCGACCAAGCGCCGCCACGTCCTGGTGCACCTGCATTGCAACATAGAACGACGCCTGGGTGAAGGACCACCCGGGCGCCGCAGCAACAGCACTACGCAAAATGCTGATGGAGTGCCTCGAAAATAACGCAGCCATTCCGGCGCTGGCAACGGAAATCGACGATCGCTCGGCCGGAGCCGGATCGTGACCAATGCGGCCGAGCGCGTCTGCGGCCAGGGCGTTCGGTTCGCCATCGTGCCGGCATGGGTCGCGGAATTGCCCAAAGAGCAGCTATCGGACGCGGCGTTTCGGCTGTACGTGCTGTGGTGTGGATCAACTAATGCCAAGAACGGGGAGGTGTGGGCCCGCAATGGTGCGCGGTCGTTCGCGTTGGAGTGTCTAGGCAAGGATGACCGGTCGTTGCGGAACTGGCAAAACGAGCTCGAGGCGCTCGGTTTCATTTCCAAGCTCGGCAAATTCGGAATTATTGTGCATCGCCGTCTGGATGATGTGGAAGAGACCCAGAGACAAAATGCTGTGCCCAACAGACGCCATTCTCAAGCGGCTG
>JAPULJ010000303.1 GCA_027295145.1 Alphaproteobacteria bacterium
GGCTCAATGCCTACGAATCGGCGGTGATGGCCGAGCTCGCGCGTGAGGCCGGGCTGAGCAATGCGGTCATCATCAATACCTGCGCGGTCACCTCCGAGGCCGAGCGCCAGGCCCGCCAGGCGATCCGCAAGGCGCGGCGCAAGCGGCCTGGCGCGCGCATCATCGTCACCGGCTGCGCCGCCCAGATCGACCCATCGGGTTTCGCTGGCATGCCGGAAGTCGACCGGGTCATCGGCAACCTCGAAAAACTGCAAGCCGCGAGCTTCGCGCCCGACGCTGTCGAGCCGGTCGTCGTCGGCGACATTATGGCGGCCCGCGAGACGGCGGGACACTTGCTCAGCGGCTTCGATGGCCGCACCCGCGCTTTCGTCGAGATCCAGCAGGGCTGCGATCACCGCTGCACCTTCTGCATCATCCCCTTCGGCCGGGGCAACAACCGCAGTGCGCCGCTGGGCGCTATCGTCCGTCAGGTGCGGCAGTTGGTGGAGGGCGGCACTAAGGAAATCGTCCTGACCGGCGTCGATATCACCGGCTACGGGGCTGACTTGCCGGGCCAACCGGGGCTCGGCCAGATGGTCCGCAGGTTGCTTGCGGCAGTGCCCGAACTGCCCCGCCTGCGCCTCAGCTCGATCGATGTGGCCGAGATCGACGAAGACCTGATGGCGGCCGTCGCCGAGGAAGAACGGCTGATGCCGCACCTCCATCTGAGCCTGCAATCGGGTGATGATTTGATCCTCAAGCGCATGAAGCGGCGCCATTCCCGTGCCGATGCGGTGGCTTTCAGCGAGCGCGTCCGGCGCTTGCGCCCGGGCGTCACCCTAGGCGCCGACCTGATTGCCGGTTTTCCCACCGAGGACGAGCATGCGTTCCAGCGTACGCTCGATCTTGTCGAGGAATGTGGGCTCACCTTCCTGCACGTCTTCCCTTATTCGGAGCGGCCCGGCACCCCGGCGGCGCGCATGAGGCAGGTCGATCGCGCCGAGCGTAAATCGCGCGCCGCGCGGCTGCGGGATCGTGGCCAGTCAGCGCTGGTGCGTTTTCTTCAGCTTCAGGTCACCAGCGAGGTAAGCGTGTTGGTCGAGGCGGGCGGGCGCGGCCGCAGCGAGCACTACGCACAGGTACGCATCGATGGGGTACGCCCGCAAGGCAGCATCGTTGCAGCCCGCATTACGGCGGTCGAGGACAGCGTTCTGGTGGGCCGCCCAGTATGATCTTCGGGCGCAAGAAAAAGAAGGAGGCGGAGGAGGTAGCGCAGACCATCGCTCCGCCGGCGCCGGAAACTGTTGAACCCAAACCCGAGAAGAAGAAAAAAGGCTGGTTCTCGCGTCTCCGCGACGGGCTCACCAAATCCCGGAACAAGATCAAGGGCGGTATCGATTCGGTCATCGAGGCCGGCCCCGAGGATGCGGTCTCGGCCGAGGAGGCGCCGGTGCCTGAAGTCCCGGCCCCCGAAACCAGAGCGCAACCTGAACCAAAGCCAGAGATGGAGGCCGCGCCCGAACCCAAGCGCGTGCCCACCGCCAAAACGAAGAAGGCGGCGAAGAAAGTGCGCGTGGTCGAAGCGCCGCCCGAGCCGGAGCCAATTCCCGAAACCGAGCCGGAAACCGCGATCGAGCCCGATATCGACCTGCCTCCCGTAACCCCGCCTGAGGTCGATACCGCGCCCCTGCCTGAGCCCGAGCCAACCCCTGCGCCGAAGCCCGCGCCAATATCTGAGTCCGAGCCGGTCCGCGAGCCGGCGCTTGCCGCGAAGGAAAAACCCGCCAAGAAACCCGGGTTTGCCGCGCGTATCGCCCGCTTCGTGCGCCGCCGCAAGCTCGATGAAGACGCACTCGAACAGATCGAGGATGTCCTGATCATGGCTGATTTGGGTCCGGCGGCGGCGGCCAAGCTGGCTGGTAATCTGGGAAAATCAAAGTTCGACAAGGCGGTATCGAGCGAGGAAGTCCGCGAGGCGCTGGCCGAGGACATCGCCGGGATTCTCGAACCGGTCGCTCGGCCGCTGACCATCGATCCGGACCGCAAGCCCCACGTCGTCCTCGTCGTCGGCGTCAACGGCAGCGGCAAGACGACGACCATCGGCAAGCTCGCCAAGCAATACGTCGATCAAAAGCTCAAGGTCTCGCTGGCCGCTGGCGACACATTCCGTGCCGCCGCCGTCGAGCAGCTGCAAATCTGGGGCGAACGCGCGGGCGCCCAGGTGATGTCGCGTGAACACGGCGCCGACGCTGCCGGGCTCGCCTTCGACGCCTTGCGGGACGCGGCCGAGCGCGGCGACGACGTTCTTCTGATCGACACCGCCGGGCGCCTGCAAAACAAGACCGACCTGATGGCCGAGTTGGAGAAAATAGTGCGGGTTGTCAAGAAACTCGACGAAAGCGCGCCGCATAGCGTGCTCCTCGTGCTCGACGCCACAATCGGCCAGAACGCGCACTCCCAGGTCGAGGTGTTCCGCGATCTGGCCGGGGTATCGGGGCTCATCGTCACCAAGCTCGACGGCAGCGCCAAGGGCGGCGTGATCGTTGCCCTTGCCGAGCGATTCGGCCTGCCGATCCATTGCATCGGTGTCGGTGAGGGCGTTTACGACATGCGCCCTTTCGAGCCCCGTGACTTCGCCCGTAGCCTGATGGGGCTGGAGGATTAATACCAAAAGCCGCCGTCATCCACCCGCGATCATCGCCGCGAATTCCTCCGCCGGCACGGCTTCCCCGATGTGGAAGCCTTGGATTTCATCACATCCTTCGGCGCGCAGAAATTCGCGCTGGGCGTCGTTGACCACCCCCTCGGCGATCACCTTGAGATTGAGGCTGCGCGAGAGGCCGATTATGGCGCGGACGATGGCCGCGTCGTTGGGGCTGTCTGGCAAGGGGGCGACAAAGACGCGGTCGATTTTCAGGGCGTCTACCGGGAACCGACGCAGATAGATAAGCGCCGAGTAGCCGGTCCCAAAATCGTCGACCGTTATCCCCACCCCGAGTTGGCCAAGCCGCACAAGAACACCGGCGACCGCCTCGGGATCGCGCATCAGGCTCGATTCGGTAATCTCGATTTCGAGCCTGTCGGCGGGTAGCGTCGCTCCGGCGAGCGCTGCTTCGAGCGTCTCGGCAAAGTTTGCCTCCTCGAATTGAACCGGAGCGACATTGACCGCCACCCGCACCGGTTCGTCGGCCTTCTGGGTCCAGCTGGCAGCGTCGCGGCAGGCCTGTTCCAGCGCCCAGCGCCCAAGCGGGACCATCAACTCGCATTCCTCGGCGATCTGAATGAAGGTGTCGGGCATTAGCATGCCGTGTTTTGGATGTTGCCAGCGCATCAACGCCTCGGCGCCGACGATCCTGCCCGACGAAAGCTCGAGCTTGGGTTGGTAATGCAATCTCATCTCGTTCGCGGCCAAGGCGTTGCGAAGATCGCGGGCCAGGCGGACGTTGTCCTCGGCCTCGGCGGTCAGCTTACTGTCGTGGAAAGCGAAGGTAGAGCCGGTCTTGCGGGCGGTGTCGAGTGCTCCCTCGGCGCGGCCGGTCAACTGTTTGGGCGTGTCCGCGTCATCGGGATAAAGGGCGATCCCGACATGGGCGTCGACGCCGATTTCATCGAGCAGCTTCTGGGCCAGAAAAGTGGCCGCATCGAAGCTATCGAGGTCGGTCTGAATGACCGCGAATGTGGTTCCGGCAAATCGCGCGACGGTATCGGTACGCCGCACCGCGCCGGCCAGCCGTTTGCCCGCTTCTGCGAGAGCGCCCTGCTCGATTTCGGCCGTCGGCGCCGCCAGGATGACGGCGAGCGCTCCCTTGCGTCGATCGGCCCGCGCCATAGATTGACGCAAGCGGTCGCAGAAGAGTTCGCGGGTCGGCAGGCCGGTAAGGGGATCGTAGAGCGCCATGGATGCAGCGCACGTTAGAAGCTCGTGGGCGCCGCCGCAAGACGGCCGCTCCGGTGTACCCATGAGAGCGGTGCTGGCGCTGGCGGAGGCCGCGCCCTATATATTTGGCCTCATGAATCCGTTCCTCAAGATAGCCATCGAGATTGGCCCGCTGGTCACTTTCTTCGTCGCATATTCGATGCGTGGCCTGATGACGGCAACGGCAGTCTTCATGGTGGCGATTACCGTCTCGCTAGGGCTTTCAGTGTGGCTCGAGCGGCGCGTGCCCGTGATGCCGTTAGTCACCGCCGGCGTCGTGATGGTGTTCGGCGGGCTGACCCTGATCCTCGCCGACGAAACCTTCATCAAGATGAAACCGACCATCATCAACGGCCTGTTCGCTGGCGCGCTGTTCGCCGGCCTGGCGACGGACCGCGCCTTCCTCAAGGTCCTGTTCGGCACGGTGTTGAAACTCGACGCGCAAGGCTGGAAGAAACTATCCTTACGCTGGGCGTTGTTCTTTACCTTCGTTGCCGTGCTCAATGAGATCGTTTGGCGCAACGTCGACACCGATCTGTGGGTCAATTTCAAGGTTTTCGGCATCTTGCCGCTGACCCTAGTATTCGCCTTGGCGCAGACGCCGCTAATCCATCGCCACAGCCTTGACGACGGCGCCGGGGTAAAGTCGCCGGCCAAAGACTGATCGGGCGCACGATCTTCGCCAATCACTGCAAATACGACGAACAAGTAAACATGGCCGATCAAGTATCCAAGATCATCGAAAACCCTACGCGAAAGGCCTTCGCCGGCGCCATCCCGCACAACCAGGATCTGGGGATCGAACCGCTCGAAGCCGAGGGCGGCCACGCGTTGGCCAAGCTTCCCTACGACGAGCGGCTGGTCGGCGATCCCGAGACAGGGGTCATCCATGGCGGCGTCGTTACCACTCTGATCGACACGGTCTGCGGGCTCGCGGTGATGACCGCACTCGACAAGCCGCAACCGATCGCCACCCTCGATCTGCGCATCGACTATCTGAAACCGGCGATGCCGAAGGAGGACTTGCTGGCCCGGGCGCACGCCTACAAGATCACAAGGCAGGTCGTATTCGTCCGCGCGACGGCGTACCAGACCGACGAGAAGCAACCCATCGCCAACGCTGTCGGCACCTTCATGCTGACCGGGCGGTTGGGCCCCGGCGCCCATGCCGGCAAGAAACGCTGATGGCGGCCTTTGTCGATCTCGTCGCTGAGGCGCGGGCGCGCAACGATCTGAGCGTTCTAGTCGACGCCATCCCCTATCACCGCTATCTTGGCATCAAGCTCGTCGAGCTAGGCGGTGAGATGATCGCCACCCTGCCGAGCAACAAGAAACTCATCGGCAATCCAATGCTGCCGGCGATCCACGGGGGCGTTATCGGCGCCTTTTTGGAGACCACGGCGATTTTCCATTTACTGAGCGCTGGCCAGACACTGCACATCCCCAAGACGATCACCATCACCGTCGATTATAGGCGCTCGGCCGGGCCGGTCGATACCTACGCAAAAGGGATCACCACCAAACTCGGCTCGCGCATCGCCAACGTCCGGGCCGAAGCCTGGCAAGACGACCCGGCGAGACCGGTGGCCACTGCCAACGTCAACTTTCTAATCAAACCAGCCGGAAGTTGAGTGAAAAGCGGGAAAACGGTGAGCTTTTATACTTAACGTAATTACTAAATATTTGACGATAATTCTTTGTTTTTTTTTGTTAATTTTTTAGTAACTCCTGCAGCAAATAATCGGTTTTCATTGTTCGGTCCAGCGAGCAAATGGTCCTTGGATTTTCCTGCCATGTGCGCTGACTTTAAGGTCGAACGGGTCCCTGTTTTACAATGCCAGGAGCCAGTGAATCCATGACCCAAGAGGCCGGAACTCAACACGGTTCGCTGCCGGGCGTGGAATATCTGCTCGAAATGGCGCGCGATCGCTCCGAAGCCGGTCGCGCCATCCTGGTCAGTGCCGTCTGCGATCTGTTCGTCGATAGCGAGCACGAGTACTCCAACCGCGAATCGGCATTGATGACCGACATCCTTCGCCGTCTAATCGGCGCGGTCGAAGCCGAAGTCCGCAAGAATTTGGCCGAACGTCTGTGCGATGTGGCAATCGTACCGCGGGAATTGATTATCGAGCTTGCCAACGACAATATCAGCATCGCCCAAAGCATCCTGCGGAACAGCTCGGTGCTGCGCGATTCGGATCTGATCGAGATTATCCGCCACCGCGCCCGCGAGCACCATCTCGCCATCGCCACGCGCCATAAGATCGGCGCGAGCGTCTGCGACGCGCTGGTTGGGACCGACGATGTCGGCATCATTACGACGCTTCTTGACAATCGAAGCGCGGTCATCTCGGTTCTGACCCTGGAATATCTGGTCGAACAATCCGAGAGGATCGACGCCTTCCATCAACCGCTGCTGCACCGCGAGGAGCTATCGGACGAG
>JAPULJ010000304.1 GCA_027295145.1 Alphaproteobacteria bacterium
AGTCCGCGGTGCGTAGGATGCCCATTGGGCGGCGACACGGCAATGTGGCAGAGACGGGAAATGAGGCAAGGGAGGCGGACACCCCTAGGGATTGGCTCAAGGAAAGATCGTGGTTGAGCGCACTCTATACACATTTGATCAATTTTCCCGATGCCAAGATCGGCTGGATGCCGTGGGCGGTGTGGTCGGGGCGCCGGCTAATCAAGGGCTGGCGGCCAGACATCATCTTCGCCAGCGGCCCGCCTTTCACCACCTTGTTGATCGCGCATATTCTCAGCCGCGTTGCGAGACTGCCGCTTGTTGTCGAGTTCCGCGACCGCTGGTCGGATGACCCGTATTATCCACCTCCGCCGTGGAGGCGAAAATTTGACATGTGGCTGGAACGGCACATCGTGGCGCGGTCGGTGAGTGTGGTGACGGTGTCGGAACCCTGGGCGGAGGCTTACCGGCTGCGCTACGGCAAGCCTACGCTTGTCGTGTGCAACGGATACGATGCGGAAGAGATCGGTGTCGGGCCTTTTCAAGGATCGCCAGACAAACCCTATTTACGCATCGTCTATACTGGCGGCATTTACCCGGGTCGTCGAGATCCGTCACCATTGTTTCAGGCCCTCGAGAGCCAGAATTTTAGCCCGGATGACGTACGTATCGAGTTCTATGGTACCGACCCGGGGATGGTTCTGCCGATCGCCAGACGATACTCCGTCTCTCACCTTGTAAGAGTCTATCCCGGCGTGCCCCACGATGTTGCATTGCGGCTACAATGCGAGGCGGACATCTTGCTGCTCATGCAATGGGACGATCCGAAGGAACAGGGGAACGTTCCGGGAAAGTTCTTCGAGTACCTGGGCGCGCGGCGGCCCATCTTGGTCTTGGGGCTGGCCGATGGCGTTCCGGCTTCGATCGTCCAAGAGCGCAATGCCGGCTTCTACGGCAGCACCCCAGAGACAATAGCGGCGCAGATCGACTCCTGGATTGCCACCAAGCGGGCGTCTGACTGCATTCCTGCGCTCCCGGAATGTGTTCGCCAAGGCTATTCCCGCGACGAACAGTTCGCCAAGCTCGAGCAATTTTTCGCGGAACTCTGTCTGCGTGGTGTCAACTAGCCGGATGCGAGGTCACCATTGTCCCTCACCGTCAAGTCGTAGCAAGTAATTTTCGCGCCTTGTTATAAGCGGTCGGACACAATATTGATAACCGGACCCCCGGCTTGGTCGATTTACTGTTGCAGGAATTTGTTGGGGGTCGGGTCGGCCATGTCGTTCGGCGGCAGGCGGTAGACCCAAACCCCGCCCCTGTAACTGGATAGGCCGACGAAGAGGTCATGCTCGCCCACATAGACCCATTTGGAGAGTGGCCGGGCGCCGCCCGGCGCAGGACCGGCCGTGTTGGGCAGCACCTTCCATGTCTTGGTCACTGGATTGTAAAGCACGACCTCGCGTGCACCGTTCCAGAACACGAGCTGCTTCGACGGCCCATGCCAAGCCATGCCTGAGGTATATCCGAGGCCGGTGTTCAGCGAGTGACTGGCATCTCGACGCCAGGCGAAGGTCGCCGCACCGAACGATAAGAGCCTCGACCATTCGAGGGCAAAGAAACGCTCAAGTTCCGGGGCGTAAATCATCGAGCCGTGCCCACTGATATTGGTGCCCGGCCCAGCGCGGATATATTTCCCCGAGGCAGGGTCAAGGACGCGAATTCCTCCCGCATGCGCGATCACGATGTTGCCGTCTGCGTCGAGTGCCGTCCGACCGAAACCCCGCATCGCAAAGTCGAGATCGGCTCGACGTTTCCATTTCCTTTCTATGATTTCCCACACCATGGGCGGACCTTTGTAATTTCCTCTGAAGCAATAACCGCCGTTGTTGAAATAGAACACCGACTTTGTTTTGGCTGACCAGATCAACGAGTCATAGGTATGGGACGAGGGCGGGCCATGTTCCTCCGCCGTCGGCTGCGGACAGGGGTTCTGGGCCGTGCGCTCGGGGAGCATATAGGTCTCAATAATCCGTTCCCATCCCGTGCCGAAACAGAAGCGATAGACCTCGTTCCCACCATAATCGGCGTGACCACCGTTGTGCATATAGGCGCAGTTGCTGTCCCAGGCCCAAGCGCTCCAAGCGTCAACCACGGAACGCGAGCCAGTGACGCCCCAAGTCGTGCTGTTTA
Organism: Alphaproteobacteria bacterium; assembly: GCA_027295145.1. Taxonomy (GTDB): domain Bacteria; phylum Pseudomonadota; class Alphaproteobacteria; order JAPULJ01; family JAPULJ01; genus JAPULJ01. Next base: position 2,170 of record JAPULJ010000304.1, read on the forward strand.
ACTCCTCACGCTTGTACAGGACTTCCGAGATCGGCGCAGGCACCAAAAGCCATCGGCCGGGATGGATTTGTGCCGCCAATTCCACGAGCGACGGGACGCTGCGCCCCTGCGGCGGCGGCGAGGCGGGGTTGGACTGCGCCACCTCCAGCGCTTCGATGTAGGTTTCCGCCGCCGCCAGCCGTTTGGACACCGGTGTCAGGTCCGACGATGTTAACACCTCAATCCCCGCCCATGCCGGCAGAGCGGGTAAAAGAGCGGCGGCAAGAGCTGCGAAACGGGTCACGGCCGGGACTTCCTCAAAGCAATTCAAGTGGGACCAAAGTTTAGGTCGAAATTCCCTAGATAACCCCTCCAGGTTGCCAACAATGGTAGCGCGAACGGCGTCTCAACGGGAACCCGGCCCTAAGCTGGTATGGTAGATTGCAATCTACTCCTTTATCTGGCTGGTTTGCTGATGGAAAATCGTGCACCTTGATCATTTCGCGTATTGAGGCAGAACCCCTGCCCCATGCTCGACCTGGGTAAATTCTGCTGTCCAATGCCCCATACCCCGTAAGCCGCATTATGATAGGACGCAAAATTGTTAGATTGGTGCTAACTTTCGCTTACGACCTCCTCGTGCGTTGGGAAAGGCTCACCGGGGCATCAACAAGAGGCGTGGCGGTTGCGGTCTGGTACGACGGTCAGATCCT
>JAPULJ010000305.1 GCA_027295145.1 Alphaproteobacteria bacterium
TCAATTGGCGCTTGAAAACCGTTGTAACAAAGGGAGTTAAGGTGCCCCCTTACGGAAGATACCTAATCATTCATCAGTGGACCGGCAAGAACCCAAGGCAGGCATTTGGTTCAAATCCACACGACATTCCCCATTCCCCGATCTCGGCGGCAAGTTCCCGGAACGAGTGGGGAGCGGGTACACCTGTCCAGCTCAAGGCCAAACTCACTTTCCAGCCAACGAAGTTAATGCGGCAGCGCCAGCGGCCGCTATTCGGTCAGCGTCTCGCTGCCTTGAGCGACGGCGAGCATACGCCGCTGGAAGGTATAGCGCCAGCCAATAGCGAAGCCCCAGAGGATCATGAAGAACTCGCGGATGCGGCGCACCACGGCAAGTGAGAGGCCGAGCGTGGGGTTGCCGGTGATGGCTCCGACCACGAGCACCATCGCGCCGTCCTGGGCGCCGAGGCTAATCGGGATAAAGAAGGTGCCGACCTTGACCACCTCGACCAGTGCCACGACGACCCAGGACGACCAGAAATCCATTGGGTGGCCGAGCAGCCAGGCGGTGGTGTAGACCTCGAAAGCGCCAAGCATGACGTGAACGGTGGTGAGAGTGAAGGCGGTGGCGAAACGCGCGTGCTCGGTCGTGTAGAAGCGGACGACCAAGTCCTCGACCTCGCGGATGCCGCTCAGCGCTTTCACAAGCCGCGTGCGCAGCCAGCCCCGGTGGAAGAGCTTCACGATGACCGAGGCTATCCGGAAGCGCTGGAAAAGGAAAAAGGCGGCCACCACGGCCGTGAAGACACCGACGCCGATCGGCGCGACTCGACTTAGCGAAGACGGTAGGCCGACCAGGGCGAGGGCAACGACATAGCCGCCAATAGCGACCGCCACCAGCGACAGAAGTTTGGTAGTCTGGAACACGATCAGCGAGGCCGCGCTATCGCGGTAGCCGATACCCAATGACCGTTTGAGCAGGACCACTTTGAGCGGCTCTCCGCCGATGCCGACCACCGGCACGGTCTGGTTGTATGACGACCCGATCATGCGGATCTTCCACAGCTCCCAAAAACCGGAGAACCGGAAGGGCACCTTCGCCAGCATCACATGCCACGACACCGTGTCGATGCTGTAGGCGAGCGTGTTGATCGCGAGCACAAGCACGATGCCGGCACCCAGCGTGCGCAGCTGCGCACCCACCTCGGACAGGTCGAGGTCGCGCACGACCAGCCACAGGAGCACCAGCCCGAGGCAGACGAGCAACAACTTCGGTATAAATTTCATGCGCCGATCGCGGTCGGAACGGACATCGAAAGGCCTTATCTAAGCGCCCTTGCCTGTCGCCGCAACCCATCGTAGACAGGGCGCATGATGGCCAAACGCACCCAAACCTCCGATCGGGCCGGCGCGCCGGCACGCTGCAACCGGCCCGTACTCGTCCTGCTTGCCGGCGCGACCGATCATCGCGCCGTCAGCCCGGAGACGCACCTGCTCGGCCTGACTTTGCGGCAGCGCGCCATGCGGGCAGCGCGGCGGGCCGGCTACGCGCGGACCGTGATCGTCGGGAGCGCTGGCAGCACAAGTGATCGACATATCGCCGGCGAGGGTGCCGATGGCAAGGAAATGTTCGGCAGGCTGATCGTCGCACCGACCAACGCACTCGCCGAGGTCAGCTGGCTTGAGGCCGCTGAGAATGCCGAAGTACCGGCGGGTGGCTGGGGACATTTGCCGGGGCGCGTTGTGGTTGTCGATGCTGCGGCCGCCGAGAAAGCTATTAAAGATCTGGCTGAAATTGGCCGTCTCGATGTGCTGGAAAAACGCTTCGCCGAGCGCCTTAAGAAAGCCGGCGCCCTACCCGAAGCGGCGGCCCCCATGCTGATCGCCGGACCAGACGATCTTGCCCAGGCGCACCGCCGGCTTCTGCGCGCGCTGGTCAAGGATACCGACGGGTTCATGGCGCGCCATATTCATCGGCCGGTCTCGATCGCAATCACGGCCCGGCTCGCGGAAACGCCGATCACGCCCAACCAGATGTCACTCGTCTCGGCGGCGTTCGGCCTGATCGGCGCGCCCTTTTTCCTTTCCGCCGCGCCAATCTGGCAGACCTTGGGCGCATTGCTCTTCCTGTGGCATTCGGTTCTCGACGGTTGCGACGGAGAATTGGCACGCCTTAAGTTCCAGGAATCGTATTGGGGCGGCGTCCTTGACTTTTGGGGCGACAATGTCGTGCATATCGCGATCTTCGCCTGCATGGGGGTCGGCTGGGCGCTCGCGATCGGTGCCGGCTGGCCGCTAATCCTGGGCGCCGCCGCAGTGCTCGGCACGATTGGCTCTGCGAGCATCGTCTATTTCCGTGTGATGCGGAAAAAGGACAACCAAGGTCCACTTTACACCTCGGTCGGCAAAGGCCCGTCGGAAGGGCTCACGAAACTGCTCGACAATGCATCCCGGCGCGACTTCATCTACCTTGTCTTAGGGCTCTCGCTGTTCGGCAAGGCCTCGTGGTTCTTGGTGCTGACGGCGATCGGTGCGCCGGTCTATTTCTTCCTGCTACTGATCGTTGCCGCGCGCGAGGCCGGATCATCGAAGGTTGCACAAAACGACGCGGAACCAGCTTGTTCGAAGCCTTCATCTAGCAAATAGGGCAAGGCCAGCGGTATCGACTAGGACACCCGAAACCCCGCGACCCGCATCGTCGGGCGCCGTCTGCGCTTCTCGGGGCACCCGACTGACAAAGCACTTCCGAGCGATCAGTCGTCCAGCCCACCGAGCGCATCATTGAGATCGCTCACCGCTTGTCTGAGGCGATCCATCTGCCCGCTTTCCCCGCCCCTGAGAGCGCTCTGCTGCCCAGCCAGAAGGGCGGGCCGTTCTCGGCCAACATGCTCTGTCAACTCTTCGCAGAGCTTTACCGCAGGGCCGGGATCGACGGAGCATCCAGCCACAGCGGCCGCCGTGGTTTCATCACCAAGCTCGCTCATTCCGGCATCTCGGCCAAGGTCATCATGGAACTCGCCGGCCACAAGCATCTTGGCACCACGCAGCGGTATATCGAGGTGAACGATGAGATGAAGCGGGCGGCTGTCGAGGTATTGTGATTTTGTCAGCTATTGGCTGATCGCCGCCGGCCGTGACCGCTGGGTCAGCAGGGCCGGCAGGACGACCAGCGTGCACGCCATGGTCAGCGTGATCGCGATGGTCAGCAGCACGCCCATGCTGGACGTCCCGCGGTGGCTGGACAGCGCCAGCGCACAGAACGAGCCGATGGTGGTCAGCGCGCTAAACAGCACCGCGCGCGGCGTGCTGGTCGCCATCAGGCCGGCGGCGCCCGCGTGCCTGGCCCGGACCACCATGTGGATGCCGCTGGCCACGCCCAGTCCGA
>JAPULJ010000306.1 GCA_027295145.1 Alphaproteobacteria bacterium
GCGAATACGGGGAGCAAGGCGGCGAAGCTCGAGATGCCCAGCATGCTGAGAACTTCGGCCGCACACATTGCAGCGATCAGAAAGGGTGGACTTTTCAAGACGACGCGCCGAATTCGCGAAAGAAAATACCGTCGATCTGGAGCATGCGGTGCAGGTGGCGGTCGTAATATCCCGGCAGCACGAAGCGCAGATCGAAACCTGCGGCCTCCAGCCGGTCGACGAGTTCGCGCCATAACGCCTCGCCCTCGTAGAGCGGGATGAGAGAGAGCTCGACCTGCAGGCCGGCGATACGGGGCAATGAAATGCGCGCGCCATCCAACACCGCGCGCTCGAAGCCTTGCGTGTCGATCTTCAAGAACACGCGATCATCGGCCCCGGCATAATCGTCAAACAGGCTATCGAGGGCGCGCACATTAACCCGCTCGGTGCCGCCGGCGGCGGTGCTCGGCGAAACCGCGAGGATCTCATCGCGCAAGGCCAGCAGAGAGCTCATATCGGACTCGTTCGACAGGGTGATCTCGGCCGCGCCGTCGGCTGATCCCAGGGCCATTGCCGGAGCCACCTCCCAGGCCGGATCGGCGGCCGCGTTGCCGGCAAGTACGTCATGAACGCCAGTGACCGGCTCGAAAGACACCACCCGGCCGGTCCATCCGGCGGCGCGCAGATAGCCGACATACTGACCGGTATTGGCGCCGACATCGAGTACGAGCGTGATCCCGAAATGATCCAGCATGCCAGCGATACGCTGCCAATGGTCGATCGGCGACTTCACGTAATCGAGGCCTAACAGGCGGAGCAACTTGCGAAAAGGTCGGGCCATGACAGGGCCTAGGACCGTTTCTTGCCGGGTTTGAGTATACGATTGACCATTCTGCTGGCGCGCAGCTCGGCTTCCTCAAATTTGCCCGTCCATTTGGGATAGCGCGCCCGCGCCCTGGCTCGCAGTCTCTGGCGGAACAGGCGGATCCGCGGTGAGACGAGCGAGAGAATAAACAGCCCGATCAGAAGGAACAGGATGCCTTGCAGGATTGGCAGGAATAGCCCGAGCACGCCGAGGAAAATGCAAAACCAGCCTGTGACCCACAGTAGAATTCGTCGCCAGGTTCGGGGTTTGCGTCGCCCCCCAAATGCGCGCCGCTCTCTTTGCGGACGTCGCTCTGGCGGGCGCGAGGGGCGCGGCGGCGCCCCGGTACCGGCTTTGTTTTGTGCCATGCGTCAAGCCGTGCTGCTCTCGCCGGCTACATGTGGATGGCTCGTCCGGCGACGGCAAGGGCCGCCTCCTTGACCGCCTCGTTGAGGGTCGGGTGGGCGTGGAAGGCGCGGGCCATGTCCTCGGCAGAGCCGCCGAATTCCATCGCCATTACCGCTTCGTGGATCAGCGTGCCAGCGTCGGGCCCGATGGCGTGGACACCCAAAACCCGGTCTGTCTTGGCCTCGGCCAGGATCTTGACGAACCCATCGGTATCGCCGCTGGCCCGCGCCCGGCTGTTGGCGGAGAAGGGGAACTTGCCGATATTGTAGTCGACCCCGTCCTCTTTAAGTTGTTCCTCGGTCAGGCCGACCGTGGCCACCTCGGGCCAAGTATAGACGACGCCGGGAACGGTTGCGTAGTTCACGTGGCCAGACTGCCCTTGCATGATTTCGACCGCGGCAATGCCTTCCTCCTCGGCCTTGTGGGCAAGCATGGGGCCGGGGATCGCATCGCCGATCGCATAGAGACTTGGAACGTTCGTCTGGAATGTTGCGTCGACCTCGATGAAGCCGCGATCATCGCGCTTGACCCCGATATCTTCGAGCCCCAGCCCGTCGCTATAGGGCCGTCGGCCAATCGCCAGGAGGACGATATCGGCCGACATTTTTTCCGACTTACCATCCTTGACCGCCTCGACGGAAAGCGTAACGCCCGATTTGCCGGCCTTGGCACCGGTCACCTTTGCGCCGAGCTTAAATTTCAGCCCCTGCTTGGTCAGCATCCGCTGCGTCATCTTGGCAAGCTCGCCGTCCATGCCCGGCAAAATGCGGTCGAGGAACTCGACGACGGTCACTTGGGTGCCGAGACGTGCCCACACCGAACCCATTTCGAGGCCGATATAGCCCGCGCCAATCACCACCATCGTCTTCGGCACTTTGGTCAGCTCCAGCGCCCCGGTCGATGAAACGATACGCTTCTCGTCGATCTCGACGCCGGGCAGGCTCATGACGTCAGAGCCGGTGGCGATCAGGACATTCTTGGCGGTCAGCTTGCGCTTGCCATCGAGCGTGACCTCGCCGGCACCGGTGATGCGCGCCTCGCCCATTATGGCATCGATCTTGTTCTTCTTTAACAGGAAGGCGACACCTTGGGTGAGCTGTTCGACTACTTTGGTTTTGCGCGCCATCATTGCCTCGAGGTCGAGCCCGACCTTGCCGGTCATGACCCCATGCTTGGCGAAGCCGTTGCGCGCCTCGATAAAATGGTGCGATGATTCGAGCAGCGCTTTGGAGGGTATGCAGCCGATATTGAGGCAGGTGCCGCCCAGGCTGGCGCGCTTGTCGATGCAGGCCGTTTTCATGCCGAGTTGGGCGGCGCGGATGGCGGCGACGTAGCCGCCGGGTCCGGCGCCGATGACGATTAGATCGTAACTGTCAGACATGATTTTTCCTGTACATGGCGGAATTCAAACGATTGCGCCCATCCGGCGATAATCACACCCACCAGACTGCACGAAACCGGACCCCGCCGCACGCGAAAACCTTCCGACTTGGCGGGCGCCTCTGCACGGGACAAATTATTCGTGCGCAGATGCTATAGAGAGCGGCAATCTGAAGAGCTCATAATCGCGCGAAGACGGGAGAGATGGTCATGGAAGCAGTTTGGCAGAGCATCCTTGCCGGGGCGCCGGTTCTATTGCTGCATGTCGCGGTGGCGCTGGCGATGCTGGTGATCGGCGTGGTTGCTTACGTCTGGGTCACGCCGTGGGAGGATTTAAGGCTCGTCCGCGAGGGCAACAAAGCTGCTGCGATCGCGCTGGCCGGCATCTTCCTCGGCCTTGCCATCCCGCTGGCCAGCACTTTGGCCGGAAGCGTCAATGTCTGGGACATTATTCTGTGGGGGATTCTGACGCTGGTCTTGCAAATCGTCACCTTCAAAATTATTGACCTGCTCTTACGTGACTTGACGGGGCGCATCGAAAAAGGCGATGTCGCCGCCGGCATCGTCCTCGCCGGCGCCAAGCTCTCGGTCGCGGTTATCGTTGCCGCGGCGGTCTCCGGCTGATCCGGCGCCATGACCAAGCTGGTCCTCATCGCCATCATCGTCCTGGTGGGCGCCGGTGCGATCTCGTCCTACATCAACGAGGCGCCCGGATCAGGCCAGGGACCGGGCAAGCAAGCAAGGCGCGATCCGCCCCTGCGTCATAATCCCAGGCGCAGCCGCAGGCCGGACCATATCGGCGATCGTGCTGAAGATCGCGGCTGGCGCTCGCCGGAAGGCGGCCGCTCGAAACCACCGGTTTGGGGTAGCGGTAGCGGCCGCGCGTTACGGCCGGCTTCGCCGCGCGATCCTTCGGTCAGGATAAATATCAAGCCGCGCACCGGTTCGTCTTCCGGAACCGCTTTCTCGATCGATCGGCGCGGCCTGTGGATGACCGCACGTCACGTCGTCGATGGCTGCCCCAAGATCTACGTGCTGACCGCGCCGCGCAAGGGGCTTTTGGTGCGCCGGGTCTATGTCCACCCGACCGCCGACATCGCCATGATCAGTACGTCACGAGGATCGCCCGCGCTCACTTTCGCACAATCCACACTGCGCCTCGGCATGACCGGATTCCACTTCGGCTTTCCCAAGGGCCAGCCGGGCGCCGTGCAATCTGCGCTGATCGGCCGCCGGGTGATGCGCGTGCGCGGGCGCTATCGCACCGCCGAGCCGGTCGTCGCTTGGGCCGAACGGGTGCGGGTGCCGAACACCGGCGGCGGACTCGGCGGCATCAGCGGCGGGCCGGCGCTCGACCGCAATGGCGGTGTGATCGGGGTAACGGTCGCCGGCACGGTGCGCCGCGGCCGGGTCTATACGACCGCGCCTGTCTCGATCGCGCGGGCCATCCGGCGTGCCCATATGCGCTTGCCAACCCGAGGTCCAAGCTCCACGAAAAGAGTGCCTGAGAACGGCTTTCCCGCCTACGGCTCGCAACTGCGCCACCGGCTAACCGTCGCCAAGGTGATTTGCCTGGTGTCCCGAAACCGGCGCCGGCCGCGCTACTAGCATTGCGCGGGACCATTTGCGGTTCAGGAAATACAAATGCTCGTTAGTTGGCGACGAACCGCCGCTGCGCCGGCAGCACGACATTGACTTCGAGCACCGACTCGCCGTCGGCGTACTGCACTTCCATCGAGACGTTGTGTCCGTCGTTGCGGACGTAGCGCCCGATCACCCGCATCAGCTCCTCTTGCATGATGGGCAGGAAATCGGGTGGCAGCGCGATTTGACGGTCGTTGGCGAGCACCTGCTGCAAGCGCTCCTTGGCCTGGTGGGCCGAACCTTTCTGCGAGCCTCCGAAAAGCCCGAAGAAACTCATGCCGGCCTCCCCAAGAGACGTTGGAAGAAGCCGGCTCTTTGGGGCCGGTGCAGGCGGTGCTCGATGGTCTCGCCGAGATAGCGTCCTACGGTGTCGGCGTAGGCGCGGCCCGGCGCGGTGTCGGCATAGAAGATGACCGGAACGCCGGTATTGGAGGATTTCAGAACCGCCTCGTCCTCGGGAATGACGCCGAGCAGCGGGATCGCCAGGATATCGAGGATGTCTTCGATCGACAGCATCTCGCCGCGCTCGACCCGTACAAGGTCGTAGCGGGTGAGCAGAAGATGTTCCTTGACCGGCGCATCGTTGTTCTCGGCGCGGCGTGTCTTGCTGGCCAGGATACCGAGGATGCGGTCGCTATCGCGGACCGAGGAAATCTCGGGATTGGCGACGACGATCGCTTCGTCGGCATAGTAGAGCGCCATGTAGGCGCCCTTCTCGATGCCGGCGGGACTGTCGCACACGATGTAATCGAAATCCTCACGCAAGGCGCTCAAGACCCTGCCGACGCCCTCCTTGGTCAATGCGTCCTTGTCCTTGGTCTGCGAGGTCGGGAGGATATAGAGATTATCGATCCGTTTGTCTTTGATCAGCGCCTGGTTGAGCTTGGCCTCGCCGTTGATGACGTTGATGAAGTCGAAGACGACGCGGCGCTCGCACCCCATGACGAGGTCGAGATTTCGTAAACCCACGTCGAAATCGACGACGACGGTTTTGTGCCCACGCAGGGCGAGACCGGTTGAGAAGGCCGCGCTGGTAGCGGTCTTGCCGACCCCACCCTTGCCCGACGTGACGACAATTACTTTTGGCACTCACATCTCCCCGTTAAACCAGCCGGATCGACATCAGCCGTCCGGCGCAATGATCTTCAGCCGTCCGGCGCAATGATCAGCGTGTCATTTTCGGCATGGATCTGAACCGGCCGGCCCATGAGTTCTTCGTCGAAGTCCTCACGCACCCGCCACAGGCCGGCGATCGAAACCAGCTCGGCCTCGAACGAGCGGCAGAATATTCGCGCGGCGGTATCGCCCTGGGCGCCCGCAAAGGCCCGCCCGCGCAAAGTGCCATAGATGTGGATATGACCATCGGCCCTGATCTCCGCACCGGCGCCGACCTTGGCCATGACCACGAGATCACCGCCCTCGGCGTAGATCTGCCGGCCCGAACGCACTGGCTCGTCGATTACCAGGGTTCGCGGCAAGGGCTCGCGGCTTTGCGTCTCGCCGTCGGTGTCGGAATCGCTTTCGGGCGCGTCCTGCGTTTCGTTTGTTGTTGCATCCTGCGCCTCGCTTTTGGGCGCATTTTGCGCCTCGTCAGCGGGCGGAACCTCAGCCTGGCGCGGCGGCGCCGTGCGCCAAACCGGGAAATTACTGAGCCCGATCGCCGCCGCCGACTGGTAATGCTGATCGCTGCCATTCTGCACGCCGACGGGGACCAGCCCGCAGACCTTGAGCCGCATCACGATGCGAGCAATTATATCTTCAATATCGTCGGGCGCACCGCCGAGGTCGATCACCACCGGCGCATCTTTCAGGAAATAGGGCGTATTGGCGGCCTTCTTTTCGAGCCAGGGAATAAAGTCCGGATTGTTGATATCCTCAAGCGTCACCACCAGGATCGTAAATGAGCCTGCCTGGAGCCTGAACGGCTCGACGATTTGCTGCTCAAATGCGGTATCCACGCTCACCCCAGCGCTCCCTGGCAATTGACCGGATGCCAATAAATACCCCGTCCGGCTGTGTGTGCCAGCCGATTTCGCCCAAATGGACCGGCGCGGCCAGCCGCGATCCGGCAAACCGAGTGGTGAACGACGATCATGTCAAAAAAACGGCACATGCTGCGCAGCCGTTTTAACGCGATTATTCGTCCCATGCGAGCTTTTTGCCTCGAAAATCGAATGAAATTGCGCTGCGCTTGAAAAAGAGGGACAGGATGTAGGCCCCGTTATTTCGACTGGATGGCTTGTATGTGGTTAGCAACGAGCGCGTGGCTGACCGGATTTCTCCCATCCGGTCGAAATAACGGGAGGGATTTGTGATCCAGTCAAGCTGTTCGTCTACATCTCCAGCAGGATGCGTTGAGGATCTTCGAGGCTCTCCTTGACCCGTACCAGGAAGGTCACCGCTTCGCGCCCATCGACGATGCGGTGATCGTAGGACAGGGCCAGATACATCATCGGCCGCACCTCAATATTGTCGCCAACCGCCATCGGGCGCGGCTGGATCTTATGCATGCCAAGGATGCCGGATTGCGGAGGGTTGAGGATCGGCGTCGACATCAGCGAGCCGTAGATGCCACCGTTGGTAATGGTGAAAGTGCCGCCGGTTAGCTCGTCCATAGTCAACTTGCCGGCGCGGGCGCGCTGGCCGAGATCGGTGATCTTGGCCTCGATCTGGGCGAAGCTCATAGCGTCAGCGTCGCGCAGCACCGGCACGACTAGACCCTGCTCGGTGCCGATGGCGACGCCGATATCGTAGTAGTTCTTGTAGACGATGTCGTCGCCGTCGATCTGACCGTTGACCGCGGGCAGCTCCTTCAGCGCAACGATGCAGGCCTTGGTGAAGAACGACATGAAGCCGAGCTTGACGCCGTGTTTTTTCTCGAATGCCTCCTTGTAGAGCTTCCGCGCTTCCATCACCGCGCCCATATCGACCTCATTGAAGGTCGTCAGCATCGCCGCCGTGTTCTGAGCTTCCTTCAGCCGCTCGGCGATGCGCTTGCGTAGGCGCGTCATGCGGACCCGCTCCTCGCCGCGCGCGTCCGGCTTCGACGGTGGCTGAGCCGGTTGGGCCGGTTTCGCTTCTTGTGTGGCGGGCGCGCCGCCATTGGTTTCGAGATAGGCCAGCACATCGCCCTTGGTCAGCCGCCCGTCCTTGCCACTGCCGGGGATCGCGGCCGGGTCGAGCTTGTGCTCGGCGACCAGCTTGTGCACCGAAGGGGGCATCGGCATCGCCGACGCTGGCACGCTCGCCACCGCACCCGTGGCCTCGGCGGCAGGCGCCGGCTCTGCTACCCTTGCGCTCTCACCAATGGTGAGTGTGCCGAGCACGGCGCCGACCGATACGTCCGCGCCTTCCTGGGCCAGGATATCGCTGAGCGTTCCCGACGCAGGCGCGTTAATTTCGAGCGTGACTTTATCCGTCTCGAGTTCAACCAGCGGATCATCGACGGCGACGGCATCGCCGACTGATTTGAACCATTTGGCGACGCTCGCCTCGGTCACTGACTCGCCGAGTTCGGGAACGACGATTTCTATGGCCGCGCCGGAATCGGCAGCACTGGTCTGGGCGGCGGCAGATTTCGGCGCTTCGGTTTTGGGCTCGGCTATCTGGCCGTTACCCTTGGCTGCGGTGGGCTGAGCTGCTGGTTGGGCACCGGCTTCGCCGATGCGCCCGAGCAAGGCGCCGACCACGACATCTGCGCCTTCTTCGGCGGCGATTTCCTCGAGGATCCCACCGGCGCCGGCGTTGACCTCAAGGGTGACTTTATCGGTCTCCAGCTCAACCAGCGGCTCGTCGACGGCGACGGCATCGCCGACCGATTTGAACCATTTGGCGACGGTCGCCTCGGTCACTGACTCGCCGAGTTCGGGAACGACTATTTCCAGGGCCATTTACAGCCTCGCTCATCCGATCGCGCGCATCAAACGCGCTCCTGTTCGACAACGCTTCTCTTAAGTACCCTTCAGCGCCTGCTTGACCAGCGCATTCTGTTCGGTGACATGGCGGCGGTGCAGGCCGGTGGCCGGCGACGCCGAAGCCGGCCGGCCGGCATAAACCGGCCGCTTTACCTGATGACCGATATTGCCCAGAACCGCCTCGATCGGGCGGTCGACATAGGTCCAGCCGCCCATGTTCTGCGGCTCTTCCTGGCACCAGACAATCTGCTTGGCGTTCATGAAGCGGCCCAGCTCATCCGTCAGCGCTTCGTCGGGGAATGGGGATATCTGTTCGAGGCGCAGGACGTAGGTGTCCTTGATGCCTTGGCTTTGGCGCGCCTCGGCGAGATCGAAATAAACCTTGCCCGAGCACAGGACGACGCGGGTGATCTTGGCGTCGGACAGGACTTCGTTTTCGTCCCACAGCACCCGGTGAAAGGATGTACCGGGCCCCATCTCCTTCAACGGCGAGACCGCGCGCTTGTGGCGTAGCAGCGATTTCGGGGTCATGATGATCAACGGCTTGCGGTATTTGCGCCGCACCTGCCGGCGCAGGACGTGGAAGTAGCTGGCCGGGGTGGTGCAATTGACGACCTGGATATTGTCGTCGCCACAAAGCTGCAGGAAGCGTTCGAGGCGGGCCGAAGAATGTTCGGGGCCCTGGCCCTCGAAGCCGTGCGGAAGAAGCATGACAAGGCCCGAAAGGCGCAGCCACTTCGATTCGCCGGAGACGATGAACTGGTCGATGATGATCTGGGCGCCGTTGGCGAAATCGCCGAACTGAGCCTCCCACATCACCAGCGCATGGGGCTCGGCCAACGAATAGCCGTACTCGAATCCCAGCACAGCTGCCTCGGAGAGCGGGCTGTTGATGAGTTCGACCATCGCCTGATCGCCCGAAAGATTGGCCAGCGGAGTATAGGGGGTTTGCGTTTTCTGGTCGGTCCAGACCGCATGGCGCTGCGAGAACGTGCCGCGCTGGCAGTCCTGGCCGGACAGACGGATGGGGGTTCCCTCGACCAACAGACTGCCCCAGGCCAGCGCCTCGGCCGTCGCCCAGTCGATCCCCTCGCCTTTCTCGATATTATCACGTTTGGCTTTCAACTGGCGCAGGATCTTCCGGTTCACTTCGAACCCTTGGGGAACTTCGGTAAGCGTGTGGCCAATGCCGCGCAGGGTCTTCAACTGGACCGCCGTCTTACCGCGGATATATTCGCCGCGCTTGGCCTCTAGCCCGGTCCATGCGCCTTCCAGCCAGTCCGCTTTGTTGGGCCTGTAGGCGCTCGCCGCCTCGAAATCGGCATCGAGCTGGGCGTGGATGTGCGCCACCATAGCCTCAGCCTTCTCTGCCGTAATCAGTCCTTCGGCGATCAACTTGTCGGCGTATATCCGACGGGTTGGCGGGTGGTCGGCGATCGCCTGGTACATCAGCGGCTGGGTAAAGGCCGGCTCGTCGCCCTCGTTATGGCCGAAGCGGCGATAACAAAACATGTCGATGACCACGTCCGAGCCGAATTCCTGGCGGTACTCAGCGGCGATGCGCGAGACGTGAACCACCGCCTCTGGGTCGTCGCCGTTGACGTGCAGCACCGGCGCCTGGATGATCTTGGCCATTTCCGAGCAGTACGGCCCCGAGCGCGAATGGACCGGGTTGGTGGTGAAGCCGATCTGGTTGTTGACGACGACGTGGATCGTTCCGCCCGTCCGGTAGCCCCTCAGCGCCGACAGATCGAGGGTTTCGGCGACCAGCCCCTGACCGGCGAAGGCGGCGTCGCCGTGCATCAGCAGCCCCATGATCTCCTTGCGTCCGTTCTTACCGCGCTGGGTCTGCTTGGCCCGGACCTTGCCGATGACGACGGGGTCGACGGCTTCGAGATGCGAGGGGTTGGCGGTCAGCGAAAGATGCACCGAAGTGCCGCCGAACTCGCGGTCGGAGGAGGTGCCGAGATGGTATTTCACATCGCCCGATCCCTGCACGTCCTCGGGGTTGGCCGAGGCGCCGTGAAACTCGGAAAATATCGCCTGATAAGGCTTGCCCATCATGTTGGCGAGCACGTTGAGGCGGCCGCGATGGGGCATCCCGATGACAATTTCGGTGACCCCCAGCTCGCCGCCGCGCTTGATGATCTGTTCGAGCGCCGGGACCAACGATTCGCCGCCGTCGAGCCCGAAACGCTTGGTGCCGGTATATTTCTTGTCGAGGAAGTTTTCGAACGCCTCGGCCTCGGTCAGCCGTTCGAGGATGGCGCGTTTGCCCCGCGCCGTGAAATTTGTGCGGTTATGGACCGCCTCGAAACGCTCCTCTAGCCAGGCCTTCTTGTCGGGTTCCTGGATGTGCATGTATTCGACGCCGATATTGCCGCAATAGGTCTCGCGCACCGCGGCCACGATTTCTCGCAACGTGGGATTGTCGAGCCCGAACACGTGGTCGATGAAAATATTGCGGTCGAGATCGTCGTCGGTAAAGCCGTAGCTCCTGTAGTCGAGCTCGGGATGGGGTTTGCGCTCGGCAATGCCCAGCGGGTCGAGGTCGGCTTCGAGATGCCCGCGCACACGGTAGGCGCGGATCATCATCAACGCTCGGATCGAATCGGTGGTCGCCGCGCGTACTGTGGCATCGGTAACAACCGTCGGCTCTTCAGCAGTAATCGCCGGGGCGCTTTCATTTTCGCCATTGCCGATGACGCTGGTTCCGCGCGGCGCCCAACTGGCGCCGGCGAGATCACTCAGCGCAGCGTGGGCATCGTCGCCCAGTTCGCCGAAAAACGCCGACCAACTGGTATCGACATTCGCCGGGTTCTCGAGGAACCGCGCGTAAAGCTCCGCTACGAAGGGGGCGTTCGCCCCCGACAGGAACGAGGTTTGTTCGATCGGTCTCGTCATTGCCTCGATCCGCGCGTAAAGGCGGCGGGAATCGCGCCCGCCACGTTAACCGCCAAGGGACACTATTTCACCGTCGGCCTAACACGAATATGGTTAACGCTTTATCACCTTCAACATCGTACTGCCTAGCGTGGCGGGGGAATCGGCGACCGTGACACCGGCGCTTTTCAGAGCCTCGATCTTCGATTCGGCTGTGCCCTGGCCACCCGAGATGATCGCCCCGGCGTGGCCCATGCGGCGGCCCGGCGGCGCGGTGACCCCGGCAATAAAGCTGACGATCGGCTTCTTGGTTTTCGACTGCTTGATGAAGTCGGCAGCCTCTTCCTCCGCCGTGCCGCCAATTTCGCCGATCATGACCACGCCTTCGGTCTTGTCGTCGCTGAGGAAAAGTTCAAGGCAATCGATGAAATCGGTGCCATTCACCGGATCGCCGCCGATGCCGATGCAGGTCGACTGACCGAGCCCCGCCGCCGTCGTCTGCCCCACCGCCTCGTAGGTCAGCGTGCCCGAACGCGAAACGATGCCGATATTGCCGGGTTTGTGGATATGGCCCGGCATGATGCCGATCTTGCAGGCCTCGGGGGTGATGACGCCGGGACAGTTGGGACCGACGAGGCGGGAGGATGAGCCGGCCAGTGCGCGCTTGACCTTGACCATGTCGAGCACCGGAATACCCTCGGTTATGCAGACGATCAGTGGCAGCGCGGCATCGATCGCTTCGAGGATGGCATCGGCGGCAAAGGGCGGCGGCACGTAGATGACACTGGCATCGGCGCCCGTTTTGGCGACAGCGTCAACGACCGTGTCGAAGACCGGCAGGTCGAGATGCTTGCTCCCGCCCTTTCCGGGTGTGACACCGCCGACCATCCGGGTGCCATAGGCGATCGCTTGCTCGGAATGAAAAGTGCCTTGCGAGCCGGTGAACCCCTGGCAGATGACCTTGGTATTGTTGTCGATAAGGACCGCCATCTAAGCCGCCTCCTTGACCGCCACGACGATCTTCTCGGCGGCGTCTCCCAGATCGTCCGCCGAAATGATCGGCAATCCGGACTCGGCGAGGATTTTCTTGCCCAATTCGACGTTGGTGCCGGCCAGACGGACGACCAGGGGCACGTGCAAGCTGACCTCGCGGGCGGCCGCGACGACGCCCTCGGCGATCACGTCGCAGCGCATGATGCCGCCGAAGATATTTACCAATATGCCCTCGACGTTGGGATCGGAAAGGATGATTTTGAAGGCCGTCGTTACGCGTTCCTTTGTCGCCCCGCCGCCGACATCAAGGAAGTTCGCCGGATCGCCGCCGTGCAGCTTGATAATGTCCATCGTCGCCATGGCCAACCCGGCGCCGTTGACCATGCAGCCGATCGCGCCGTCGAGCTTGATATAGCTCAGCCCGTGCTCGACTGCGTCGGCTTCGGCCGGGTCCTCCTCGTCCTCGTCGCGCAGCTCCTCGACATCCTTGTTGCGGTAGAGCGCGTTGTCGTCGAAGTTCATCTTGGCGTCGAGCGCCAGAACCTCGCCCGTGCCGGTGACGACGAGCGGGTTGATTTCGACCATGCTGGCATCGAGCCCGGTGAAGGCCTGATACATGGCGGCGAGGAACTTGGAGCAGGATTTGATCTGATCACCTTCGAGCCCCAACCCAAAAGCGATCCGGCGCGCATAGAATCCTGACAGGCCAACGCTCGGGTCAATCGCCACGCGCACGATCTTTTCAGGATTCTTGGCGGCGACCTCTTCGATTTCCATGCCGCCCTCGGTCGAGGCCATGATGGTAATACGGCTCGTCGCCCGGTCGATCAGCAGGGAAAGATAAAGCTCGCGGGCGATGTCGCAGCCTTCTTCGACATAGATGCGGTTGACCTCCTTGCCGGCCTCGCCCGTCTGCTTGGTGACGAGGATGTGGCCGAGCATGGCCTCGGCGCTCTTCTTGACTTCCTCGATCGATTTGACGACGCGGACGCCGCCCTTGCCCTTGGGGTCGTCCTTGAAACTGCCGGCGCCGCGGCCGCCCGCATGGATCTGCGATTTCACCACCCACACCGGCCCGCCAAGCTCCTCGGCCACAGCCACTGCTTCCTCAGGCGTGTAGGCGACCCCGCCCCGCGGCACGGCGACGCCGTACTTCCGCATCAGTTGCTTGCCCTGATATTCGTGGATATTCATATGGTCTTCCTAAGTCTCCGGCCGACGCGATAACCAATCAACGCCGGCGATCAGCTTATGGGAGGGAGCGAGGCTTCGAGCGTTCCGGCGCGGCTACATCATACCCTTGGCCGCATCGACCAAGCCGCGCACCGCGCCGACCGAGGCATCGAACATGGCCTTCTCTTCTGCGGTGAATTCGATCTCGACGATGCGTTCGACGCCGCCGGCGCCGATCACCACCGGCACCCCGACATACATGTCTTTCACTCCGAACTGCCCGTCGAGCCAGGCCGCGCAGGGCATCACCCGCTTCTTGTCCCGTAGGTAGGATTCGGCCATCGAGATGGCCGATACGGCCGGCGCGTAGAAGGCCGAGCCGGTCTTCAGAAGTCCGACGATCTCGGCCCCGCCGTCGCGCGTGCGCTGGATGATCGCATCGAGCTTCTTCTGGGTCGTCCAGCCCATCTTGACGAGATCGGGCAGGGGAATGCCGGCGACCGTCGAGTAACGCACCAGCGGCACCATCGAATCGCCGTGCCCGCCGAGGACAAAGGCCGTCACATCTTCGACCGAGACCCCGAACTCCTCGGCCAGGAAGTAACGGAAGCGCGCCGAATCGAGCATGCCGGCCATGCCGACCACCATGTTGTGGGGCAGCCCGGTGACCTCGCGCAGCACCCAAACCATCGCGTCGAGGGGGTTGGTGATACAGATAACGAAGGCTTTCGGCGCGTGTTTTACGATGCCTTCGCCGACCGATTTCATGACCTTGGTGTTGATGCCGATCAAATCGTCGCGGCTCATGCCCGGTTTGCGCGGCACCCCGGCGGTGACGATTATGACGTCGGCGCCCTCGATCGAGGTGTAGTCGTTGGCGCCCGAGTAAGCCGCATCGAACCCCGCGACCGGCGTCGCCTGCGCGAGGTCGAGCCCCTTGCCCTGGGGGATGCCCTCGGCGATGTCGAAGAGGACGACATCGCCCAACTCCTTCAAGCCCGCCAGCAGCGCCAGGGTGCCGCCGATCTGGCCAGCCCCGATGAGCGCGATCTTGTTCCTTGCCATAATCCCCCCGAATTAGTCGCATCTGAGCTGCAGCGATGCGACCTCAGCCCGCCTTATTACTCAAGCACCATAGTTGCGGCTAGTTAGCGCGAATCACGGGCAAGGGGCAAGTGGCGGAACAATATTATACCGACAGCACTGGGGGATAGAAATGACGTGCAAGATAATAGTGCAAGGTTGTCTGTCTAGTTAGGGGTTCAGGACCAAATAATTAGAGTGGCTGCTTGTAGGTTCATTTCTGCAGCCCAACAACTCTGTGGACGCTATTTATCGTAAGCGTCTGCTTCCGGTTACCACCACTCTTCTTGTAAGAGCAGTGCACCCATCCGCTGTGTGGTACACCAGATGTGTAGAATTCCAAAATTAGCTGATCGAATTCGAGATTTGTAGCGATCCACGATGCGAGATCGAAATTTGAGACGCCGGGCAGCTCAAAATCGACTGCTTCGCCCTTCATATGCTGAGATGTCTTCGAACCCCCAATTGCTGTATTAAGCTCCTTCGAGCGATAGCCGCTGGTAGGCGAGAAAGGTGTATTGTTGTAATTGGATCGGACAGGTTCGAGAATATTTTCACAAACTGCCTTCAAGTTTTTAATTTCCGCTGCGGATGGAGTGTTTTGAATGTTTTGACGAAGCGCCGTCTGACTTTTGGTCAATTCGGCAAGGGAAAAATGCGCTGACAAATTCATGGTTGTCTCCCGGGTAGGTTTATTTTCTATATATAGTAGTACAGCTATATATTTTCTAACGCAAAAGGATTTTTGTAAGATGTTCTACCGACCCCAAGACGGCCACGGCCTGCCGCACAACCCGTTCAATGCCATACTTGTCCCGCGGCCGATCGGTTGGATTTCGAGCCTTGCGCCGGACGGCATAGTCAACCTCGCCCCCTACTCGTTCTTCAACGGAATTTCATACACACCACCGCAGGTGATGTTCTCGGGCGGCGCCCGGCCAGCGAAAAAGGGTGGTCCAGAAATCAAGAAGGACAGCGTCGCCAATATCGAGGCCACCGGCGAGTTCGTCTGCAACCTGGCAACCTGGGATTTGCGCGAGGCAATGAACAAGACCGCCGTCGACGGCCCGCCCGATCACGACGAGTTTGCCTATGCCGGGTTAACCCAGGCGCCGGCCGAGCTGGTCAAGCCGCCGCGGGTTGCCGAAAGTCTTATCCATCTCGAATGCCGCTATTTGCAGAGCGTAATATTGAAGAGCATCGAGGGTTACGGCCCCAACATCCTGGTCATCGGCGAGGTGATCGGTATCCATATCGACGAGAGCGTGCTCACCGAAGGGCTGATCGACAACTCAAAGCTCAAGCCGATCGGTCGCCTCGGCTACATGGACTATGTCTGCGTCGACGAGGTCTTCACCATGTTCCGGCCCAAATGGCCGCAGGATGCTTAAGGAAAGGTCTCCCCACATTCACTGCCGCCAGCTTGGATCTTTGCGGTCGAGCATCCGCAACAGCGCCGGCCACTCGCGGGTCACGCCATCGTTGCCGATACCCGCGGCGCCCGAATGGAACTGCTCCGCCGTATGGTCGCGAACAGCCTTGGGTAGCTGGTTGATTTCCCGGCCGGTCTGCATCACGTCGAGCTGGGTCCGACAGGCCATTTCCAAGTAGTAAATCGCTCGGAAGGCTTCCGGAATCGAACGCCCTCCGGCAAGCAGGCCGTGATTGCGCAGGATCATCACACTGTGCTCGCCCAAATCGGCGACGAGCCGGGCTTGCTCGTCGGTATCGACCGCAATGCCCTCGTAGTCGTGATAGGCAACCCGGTCCTCGAAATACAAGCCTTGCTGCTCCATCGGTTGCAGCCCTTCCTTAAGGCAAGAGATAGCGACGCCCGCTTGGCTGTGGGTGTGCAGTATGCAGGCAATGTCTTCGCGCTCGCGGTGGATGCATGAATGGATGATGTAGCCTGCCGGATTGATCTCGCGCCCTTCGGCCGGGCCATCGACGAAGTTACCGTCGAGGTCGACCTTGGCCAGGTTCGAGGCGGTGATCTCGTCGTAGGCCAGTCCGTATTCGTTGATGAGAAAATGCTTCTCCGGGCCCGGCACCTTCGCAGTAATATGGTTATAGACCAACATCGACATTCCGAAGTGGTCGACCAATCGGTAGCACGCCGCAAGATCGAGGCGCACTGCCCATTCCTCCTCGCTGATGTGCTTGGGCCTAGAGCCTGCTTCTTTGACGACGACGTTCATGGCCGCCTCCCGTTGCTTGCCTGACCCTCTCATAGCACAACCCGTGCCGACCGATAGTGCCAACCGGCATCACGTCGCCAGATAATCCGCACTCTGCATTTCGATGAGGCGCGAAGCGGTTCGCTTGAATGCCCTGGAATGGGTGCCGGCGATATAGAGCTCGTCGGGCGGCGCATCCGCGGCGCAAATGAGGCGCACCCGGGCCTCGTAGAGAGCGTCGATCATGGTGGAAAATCGATGCGCCTCGTTGCGCTGCTCGCGGCTCATTCGCGGGATACCGTCAAGCACGAGCGTATGGAAATTACTGGCGAGGGCGAGATAGTCGGCAGCACCCAAGGGATTTTCGCATAACTCAGCGAAGGTAAAGCGGGCGACCCCACGCGCGGCCCGGGGCACTTCGAGTGTGCGTCCCTGGTGTTCGAGCAAGACCGGCGCGCCCCGCTCGGTATCGGTCAGGTCGCGAAAAGAGCGGTCGAGGGCGGCGCTGGCTTCTGCCCCCAGCGGGGTATGGTAGATCGGCCTGCCGGCGACCCGCGCCAGGCGATAGTCGGTGCCCCCGTCGAGATGCAGCAGATCGAGACGAGCTTCGAATAGCGTGATGAAGGGCAGGAACAGCTCGCGTTGGAGACCGCCGGCGTAGAGGTCGGCCGGGGCCGTGTTCGAGGTCGCCAGGACGACCACGCCGGCCGCGAACAACGCCTCGAATAGCCGCCCCAGGATCATCGCATCGGCGATGTTGGTGACCTGAAACTCATCGAAACACAAGAGCCAGGCTTCCCCCGCCATCTCACCGGCAAGGGCGTCGATCAGCCCGTCCTTGCCGCTGGCCCCGCCGGATTTTCGCAAGCGGTGCAGGCGCTTCTGAATATCGAGCATGAAGGCGTGAAAGTGTGCGCGGCGTTTGCGCGCCACCGGCGCCGTCTCGAAGAACATATCCATCAGCATCGACTTGCCGCGCCCCACGGGTCCGAAAATGTACAACCCCTGGGGTGGGTCGGCACGCTTGGCCAGACCGAACCTCTCGGCCCAGCTCCCGACCGACGGCTCGTAGCCCTGGAGCGCGTGGTGCAGGCTTTGGAGTTTTTCGGCTGCCAGTTCTTGGACCGGATCGCCCGAAAAACCTTCGGTTCGGCAAAGGGCGCGGTAGGCAGTTAACGGGCCGTCGGTCATGTCATGCGGACAATCTTCTACTGCACGTTCAGCGGCAGCTTGAGGTAGACGATCCCGTTTTCGTCGGGCGGTAGGAAGGCACTTGCGCGCATGGTGAAACTATCCTTAATCTGATCCCGAACTATAGCCCGCCAGGCCAAGCATGGCCCGCGGCATTTGAGCCGGCCCGCCGTGCTGGAGTAAGCTCGCCTCCACGCTAGGAACACCCTATAATTCGGAGGATCGCCAGTTGGGCAGGCTCAAGGATAAAATCGCAATTGTCACCGGTGGCACCAGCGGCATAGGCAAGCGCACGGTCGAGCGCTTCGTCGAAGAGGGCGCGCGGGTCGTCGTCGCCGCCCGCCGCGAGAAAGAGGGAGAAGCCCTGGCTGAGGCGCTCGGTGAGAATGTACGCTTCATTCAAACAGACGTCTCCAAGGAAGCCGATGTCGAAGCGATGATCGGTTTCGCGGTCGACAGTTTCGGGCGCCTCGACGTGCTGTTCAACAATGCCGGCGGCCCGGCGCCGACCGGCGGCATCGAGAGCATTCCATACAAGGACTACGAGGCGGCGCTGGGCGTCCTACTGGGCGGGGTCGTCCTGGGGCTCAAGCACGCCGCGCCGGTGATGAAGGCGCAAGGCTCGGGCAGCATTATCAACAACGGCAGCATTGCCGGACACCAGGCCGGCTGGTCGTCCTCGGTGATCTACAGCGCAGCCAAGGCCGCCGTGATCCACCTCTCGCGCTGCGTCGCCATGGAGCTTGGCGAGGCCGGCGTGCGGGTCAACTCGATCTCGCCCGGGCCGATCGCCACGGGCATATTCGGCAAGGCCCTGGGCCTGTCGATCGAGGAGGCCGAGA
>JAPULJ010000307.1 GCA_027295145.1 Alphaproteobacteria bacterium
GGCCGGCCGGAAACTCTGCGAGGATTACCGCGGGGTTCGCGAACAATGCCTGGTCAATTCGTTCAATCTGATGTTCGAGTCCACGCTGTCCGACGTTCGAGCGGATGCGACCCTGCTGCGGACCCTCTCGGGCCTCTACGATCAAGCGGCTCGTACCGCGACGTCGCTATAGGGATATCGCAGTCGGGCATTCCCCGCCCGCCCGGCACTTCTACCGGGGCACAAAGATGAAGTTGAAGATGTAGAGAGGCGCCGGGACGCCCCGTTCGCTCGCCTCGGCACGCTCGCGCAGGTAACGCTCGGCGGTTCCGAGCACACCGCCGCGCAGACACAGACCCCGATAGCCGAGCGCCTCGACCTCGGCGATCGACTCTTCAAGCGGTCTGGCGGTGTGCTTTTCCTCGATCTCGATCAGCAAGATTGGGAGGTCCCGTGCCAAGGTTTCATGGGCGCCATCCAGCACCGCCTTCTCATGGCCTTCCACGTCGATCTTGATGAACCCAACGGGGTCAAGATCGCAATCGTCGAGCCGCTTGGTTTCGACTTCGAGCTCCTTGTAGTCAGCGGCCAATGCGACAGCTCTTAACGTGGCGCATTGGTTTGAGAAGCCCTTGGCAGTGAAGGGGATGCGCAAAGTCGCGCGGCCGGCCCTGTCGGAAAGGGCGACGGCGTGGATTGTCGCCCGCGGATGGCGCCAGCGTTTCAGGATGCGTAACATCTTGGGGTTGGGCTCAAAGGCGTGGACGTGGGCAGAGAATCTGGCGAGGGAATAAGTGTATCCGCCCTTGTTTGCTCCAACATCGACGCTCACCTTGGCGGGGTCGCAAAGCAACTTGAGGAGCCTGATCTCGGCCTCGCCCTTGAGGCGCTGCTTGGCCGCCCAGTAGCGGAAATAGAGCGCCGGCGGGACCAGCGCGTATTTCAACCTCTCCTCCAAGGTGAAGGGCGGCACCCAGGCGTCAGTTTCTATCGCTCGACCCTTGCCCGGCCTTCCCGCGCTCACTTGAAGCCGTAAAGCTTCGCCGGATTGTCGACCAGAATTCGCTGACGCAATTCCTCGTCGGGCGCCCATTCGGCCAGCATATCAATCAGCTCACCGTCATTGGGCATGGCGATCTGAACGTGCGGATGGGGCCAGTCGCTGGCCCAAATCATGCGATCGGGTCCAGCCTGGATCAGCGCGTGGGCAAGCCCGGCTACGTCGGAATACGGCGTCGCCCCGCGTGCCGTTGTCCGGTAGGGGGCCGACAGCTTGACCCAGGCCCGGCCCTCGCGGACCAGTGACAAGAGCCCCTGGAAGCCCGGATCGTCGACCCCCTTCTGCGCTGCCATATGGCCCATATGATCGATCACCAGTTCGACCGGCAGGCTGTCGGCGATGCGCCAGAACTCAGGGCAGTCCGATACGTCGACCAGCAGTTGGACATGCCAGCCGAAATCCTTGATCTTATTCGCCAGCCGATTGAGGATTGCGAGGCTGACCCCGCCCTTGTAAAGCAAATTGACGCGGATGCCACGAACGCCGGCCTTGTGTAGCGCTTTCAATTGCTTCTGCGAAACGCCGATATCGACCACCGCGATACCGCGATAGTTTTTGCCGGCTTCGGCCAGAGCATCGAGCATGGCCGAATTGTCGGTGCCGTAGACGCTCGGCTGCACCAGCACAGCGCGTTCGATCCCGAGAATTCTTAAAAGGCGCTGATAGGTCGCTAGCGCCGCTTCAGGCGGCGTGTATGTCCGGTCCTCGATCAGCGCATACTTTTCGACCGGGCCGAAGACGTGAGCGTGCGTGTCGCACGCGCCCGCAGGCACCGGGACACGCGGAATGCGCGGCGAAGGATCGGGTTCCTGGCACACCGGGATCGGCCCGCTTGGCATTGCAGCCACACCTCGTATGTGGGCGTCTCCAATGTGGAGCCGCCTCGCCTACCGGCGCCGGTGACTTCCGGTGCCCGGCCACGAAGGCTAGCGTGTTTGCTTCGCCACGACTAGAGGCCAAGCAAAGCTCTTTTGGTTTGTTGCGGCTGTGGCGCGTAACACATATCCTGTGTACACCTCCTTGCGAATGGACGCGGGTAAGCCGAAACAAAAAGAGGGAGTAAAACGATGACGATCAATCCCCAGAAAATTACAACCGCAGTCTTGTTTGCCCTCGTTGTCTTCTGGCCAGCGAGCCTATTGGCGCAGGAATTGAGCCGCCAGGGTTCGGTCAGCTCCAAGAATTTCGCCAAGATTGTCAAAGGCACGGCGATCTCCATCGAGCCCGAGGAGCAGACCGACCTCAACGAGCGACTGCGCCCGGTGATCGCCAGGGCGCTGCGAGCCCGCGGTTACAGAATTTCCGAGAATGCCGCCGTCCGTTTTATCTTCAACGCCGACACACCGGAGACCAGAAGGGTCAAGAACAATCTGCGCCGCTCGCCAGAACGTGGCAGCGACCTCGACCGCGACCCCCGCCGCCGGTCTGGCTCGATGCGCAACCCGATCTTCCGCAAGGGGCTCAACCTTTCCGGCAGGCCGATCAAACCCTCCGCCGTGCGCCACCTCGTCACCGTCATCGTGCTGCACGAGAACGGCACCCAGTACTGGGTCGGCACCGCCAAGGTCGATGGCAAGCGCGGCGATTCTTTCGACATCACCTCGAGCCTGTCGCGCCAACTGGTGCACGGACTGGGCAAGACCGTCGAGGGCGGCAGGTTCGTCGTAAATTGATAGCCAGCGACGCCTTGCATTGGCCAGCTTGGGTCAGTGCTTGCGTGTGAGCTGCACGGGCAGTTAAATCATCCTCCATGACCATCTGGGGAAAAATCATCGGCGGTGCCACCGGGTTTGCGCTCGGCGGGCCTTTGGGTGGGCTTTTGGGCGTTCTCGCGGGGCACGCGGTCGACCGGATGAGCGGGCAAGCCGAGCTGCATGAGACACCCGAAGGCTCGGAGGTCAAACAAGTCGCGTTCACTATCGCCCTGGTCGCGCTGGGGGCCAAGATGGCCAAGGCCGACGGCGTCGTCACCCGCGACGAGGTCGATGCCTTCAAGGAAGTCTTCAAGGTCCCGCCCGGAGAAGCCAAGAACGTTGCCCGATTCTTCGATCAGGCCAAGAAGGACTCGATCGGGTTCGAGCCCTATGCGCGCCAGATTGCCGGGATGTTCCGCCACCAGCCGGCGGTGCTCGAAGAACTGCTCGATTGCCTGTTCCACATTGCCCGCGCCGACGGGGTCTACCATCCGGGAGAAAAGAAGTTTCTGGGCGCGGTGGCCGAAATTTTCGGTTTCGATGAGGCGACCTTCAAGCGCATCGAAGCCAAGAATATGGGCCCCGACAAGGCCGATCCTTATACCGTACTCGGGGTTTCACGCGACAATAGCGACGCGGAAATAAAATCCGCCTACCGCAAGCTGATCAAACAACACCACCCGGACAGGCTGGTGGCGCAAGGCATGCCGCAGGAAGTCGTCGATATGGCCAACGAGAAGCTAGCGACGATCAACGACGCTTACGACAAGATCGAGAAAGAAAGAGGAATGAAGTAAGGGCTAATGCGGGCAATCCGATTAGCCGACCAGCGCCAGAGCCAGGGCGGTCTGCGCGAACAGCACAACGGCGAGCGCGATCGGAACCAGTGCGATATTGTTGAATTTGGCCATCTGACTTCTCCCCCTTTTGGATGATCGGTGTTGCGGTGTTTTGTGGAAGTTCCGTTGTTCAGCCAACCAGCATCAAAGCGGCGGCAGTCTGGGCGATGAGCATGAATGCGAGAGCGGCGGGAACCAGAGCGATGGTGTTGACCTTGGACATGTTGATCTCCCCTTGGAAAGCGTTGCTGATGACCCTTGTTTTAGGGGCTTGGCTTTCGCCGGGGTATGACGGCTGTCACACTTCGCGATAATTTTTTCAAAAAGAATATGAAACCCACGATCAGAGCCAGTTTCGGCCCCGAAAAATAGGATATTGCGTGGCCGATCCCCCCCTTCTATCGCTCCGGTTTGGCCGTATCGGCTTTGGCGGCGCGCCTTTGTTCGACGCGGCCGAGGTTCGCCTTGGCCGGGGCGATCGCGCCTGCCTCGTCGGCCGCAACGGCAGCGGCAAGACAACCTTGATGCTGGCCCTGGCCGGGCTCATCGAATTCGACGAGGGCGAGCTCTTCGTGCAACCGGGAACCCGCCTCTCCTACCTGCCCCAGGATCCCAAATTCGACCATGAGCAGAGCGTAGCCCAGCATGTCGGCGCCGGCGGAGCGCCAACGCACCGGGTCGACGCCATGTTGGGCGAGGTCGGCCTGGGCGGCGAGAAGCGGCTCGGCACATTGTCCGGCGGCGAGGCAAGGCGCGTGGCGATCGCTCGGGCGCTGGTCGGCGAGCCCGACATCCTCTTCCTCGATGAGCCGACCAACCATCTCGATCTCACTGGCATAGAGTGGCTGGAAAGATTGCTCATCGGACGCGGCGGCGCCCTGTTGATGGTCAGCCACGACCGCACCTTTTTGGCCAACGTTACCAACCGGACATACTGGCTGGCGAGCCGGCAGATCCGCCAGCGGGAGCGCGGTTTTGCTGGCTTCGAGGCCTGGTCGGAGGAGGTTCTTGCCGAAGAGAGCAGAGCCGCCGAACGCCTCGACGCCAGGCTCGCGCAGGAATCGCGCTGGCTGTT
>JAPULJ010000308.1 GCA_027295145.1 Alphaproteobacteria bacterium
CAGCCAGGAAAGCGCCCAATACCATCGATATGCCGACGAGCGACACCAGCCAGCCGGTCCCAAGAACCACGAGCAGTGTGGTCACCACAAAGAGCTCGGAACTCCGTGTCTCGGCGATAATGCGGTAGGCGGGCCGCAAGATTAGTCGCCCGACGCCGACAACCAGGATCAGCGCCACAGCCGCCTTCACGACCGCGAACCCCATGGCCGTAATGAACGATCCTTCTCCTTCACCGAGCAGGGTAACCAGCATCAGGAGGGGCACTATGGCGAGATCTTGAAAAAGCAGTACGGCGAATGAAATCCTTCCGAATGATGCCGCCCGTTCGCCCCTCTCGATCAGAAGTTGAAGAACAAACGCCGTGGAGGAAAGCGCCAAGCCGCCACCGATGATTATGGCCGCCTCTCCGGTAGCGCCAAGAGCCCAGGCAACACCGCCGATGAGACACCCTGTGACGGTTACCTGCAATGCGCCAAGTCCGAAAACGTAACGGCTCAATGAGCGCAAACGCTCCACCGAGAGTTCCAGACCAATCATGAAGAGAAGAAATACGACGCCGAATTCCGCCAGTGTGCGCGCACTCTCCGAGTCTCTGATGACCGCTAGTCCGTGTGGTCCGATAACGACGCCCGCCGCAAGGTAACCAAGCACAGGACTCGTCCGCAGGCGTCGGAACGCTGGCACCACGACAACGGCGGCCACCAGAAAAATCAGAACGTCGTATAAGATTTCCGAATCCTTCAATCCGTCTCTCCAGGACGATTTGAGCGCCCCTTACGCTGCCGGTCCATCCATCAAGCCCATTTACCGAAAATTATGAGTTTGTTCCTTTTTTCGAGTTCTTCACCGGATTCCGTGGGGGCAGAGTGGACAACGGTAACCGTTATCCGAGGTTGATATTACGGCGTTGCTTGGCGGCTGGGAAGGCTGCCGGCTTTGAAGTTGCGGTCGATACGAATGACACCTTGGCGGAGATGCCACTGTGAGCGAGGTTCGTGATGAAGCCACGTCGTCCGCCATGGCTCGACGCACCGTCGATCACCTTGCGCCAAGTCGGTCTATCGTCCTGCTCTGCCAATGCGAATCCAGGATCTGACGCGCTAAGGCGCGAGCCAACGAATTCGTACATATCAAATGTGATCCGGATCGGATTCGCGAGGATGCCTCACTCGGATCGAGACCTGCCATGTCGTCCAGTCTGCAATCAGGAAAGTTGCCAGGAGGGCGAATGAGGCCTGAGATATGGGGCTTTGGTGCGCTCGACGCATGGAGATTGCGACAACTGCAGCCGCGGAATTCTTCATATAGGCCGGCGCGAAATGTTTCTTCTAATCACTCCTCTATGTCCGACCAATATAGAACGTCGGTGAATCGAGTCTGCGCCACTCTATCGATGGTTGTGCCGAAAAGACGATAATCCGCCGCAGCGGAGACCGCCCACGCCAGACCAACCCGATTGTGCGGTGCGGGGTGTCGTTCGCTAGCGACAAGGTGACCACTTGGTGATCATTGTCCATCTCGGAGCGGACATATAGTGCTGGAAAGAACGAGATTCCCATGCCCATGCCAACCATCTGACGAATCGCGTCGAGGTTCGTGCCTTCATAGTCGGATATCAGGGTGGCGCCAAACGCTTCGCACAATGCCTGGACCTGTTCGTAGAGCCGATGGCCTGGGCCAAGTGACAGAACTGCCTGCCCGTCAAGATCTTCCGACCTAATCGAGGTCCGCCCCGATAATGGATGGTCCCGGGCGATTCTCACAAAGAGGGCCTCCCGAAAAAGCGCCATCTCCTCGAAATCGGGATCGTGGGTAGTCAGCGCCACAGGGCTTGATGGTGTTCTTTTGGGCGAACCATTGGCGCTCGGCGGGGGTCGCACGCTTGCAGCTCCCTAAGAGACGTAGGGGCATGGTAATGGGTTCCTCATGTGCTAAAATGATTGCTGTCGCCCGCGCACGGGATCGACGCGATTTGAAGGCGTGTCCCACGTTCCAGTCAAGGCTGTCCGTCTTCCTCGGGGCCTACACCGTCATCGGCATCGCGGGCGACCTCATCGCCTTCGCCAAGAGCCTGGACGCGCAAACAGGCTTCACCGATGCTGCCGGCCCGACGATCTAGGCGGGTGCAATCTGGCCGGTGACCGTGTTCGTCAAGATTTTGGACGGTTTCTGACCCCGCTCGGAGGAGACGCCTGGGGTGGGATGTAACAGGGGACGGAGACCACCCAGGACACGCACACTCCCCGCCATGGGCGACGGCAACGTGAACAGCGGGGACTGACAAATGACGCCCTTTGATACCGGAGCGCGCTGTCGGTCAGAGTTTAAGCCCGGATTACCCATTTACATCGCGATTTTCGTGACCTGCTGAGCCGATTCATCTATAAGATTCATCATCTTATAACAGGTTCAGCGCTCAGCCGAACGAGATAAGTTGGTGACGATAAAGCCGACACGAGGACAGAGCTCGCCAGGGTGCCATTCCACCTTGGCCACGACACGACGCTTCCTCTCCCAGCTTCCGGCCTGATAGCTGAAGCTGGCATAGTAGCGCAGGACATGGTTGGGCGGACGGCCAACAGGTCGTGTCAGCAGGTGGGTGATGCTCTTCTGCAAGATTGGGTTAGTCGGGAGAC
>JAPULJ010000309.1 GCA_027295145.1 Alphaproteobacteria bacterium
TGGAGTGCTGCGATAGAATGCAATTCCAGAATGTGACAAATACCAGAAAAACATTCCGGTCAAAGGCTCACCGAGGAATCGAATTCTAGTGTTTCGCTCCGATCAGGCGAGGCACGGACTTCTTCGACAGCCTCAGCCAAAACCGGACATTCGCGGCGTGATCATTGGGCCGGCTCGTGAGCCGTATCAGTCAGCATTTGCCGGCTCATCGAAGATGTGCAGGACGGCTTTGCGCAGGCGGTCGATCAAGCCCCACAAGGCGCTTAATCGGGGTCTAGGGCGCGTTTCTAGCCATAAGCTGCCGTTCAGCAAAGGCTAATGTCGCGTCAGTTTCAAGCAGTCATTAGAAAGGATCGGCACATTGCAATGCCATTGGAGGGGAGCCGTCCGCGGCATCGCAACCTACCGTGCTTCAATTCGTGCCCACTTCTGGGCAAAATCCTCTCCAATTTGTTGACCATAACGATCAAATTGGACGGACTGCGAAGTCAGCCACGGTCACGCAGGTGGCATCTCGGATGGATCGATCAATTCTTGGATCGCGGCGAGCAGGTCTTCTGCATTCAGCGGTTTACGGAGCGTGGGCAGTCCGCTTTCGTTGGCGATCGCCAACGGTTCTGATGAAATCTCGTCTATCAGCACGACAGCCGGCAGGTCCTCGCCGAACACCGCTCGCAAATCGCCGACCACATCAATCCCCGTATAGCCAAATGGCAACCCGTAATCGACCATAACGAGGTCGGGCCGGCGCGGACAGGCCTCGGCAAGATTCATGATTTCGCTCGCAGGGTCGCTTTGAAACGTTGTTGTCACAGTCTCGCAGCCGAGTGATTGCAAAAGCAGTTCCAGACCACCGAGGACGGCAGGCTCGTCGTCAATCACAACCACCAACTTGCCAGTCGCCTCAAACACGCCCGGGGCCAGTTTGTTCGCGACGGTGGATGGCTTCGTGGCGCTGCACCGGATCATTGCTGCTCTGCAACACTAAAGTGAAAAGGTTCAAGGTCTGCGGCGGCTCGCGGCGGTCGTGACTAGTCCCGGCCAAGAATTGGAATTTTGCACGGTTGCCCTGTTCCACCTCGTCGCGGACGCGGACCAAGACCTTGCGCGCGGGCGGGTAATAAATCCAATACGCCTAAAGCGCAAATAGACCACTTACCCGGTCACCAAACCGGCGTTGCGGGCCCAGCGATATTTCGCACCAAGGACTTCCACGGGCATCTCCGTGGTGTACGGATATGCCACGATCCCCCTTTCATACAAATATTCGCAGGCTTCTTCGACTTCGGTGTCGCCGACAAGTGAGGCCACAATGGGTTTGTCGATGCCTTTCGCCCTAAACTCTTCGACCACCTCGGCCGTTAGTTTGGCGAACACCATTGGGGGCGTGATGATTGTGTGCCAATACCCCAGGATCAGTGAATGGATGCGGTCGTCTTCCAACCCCAAGCGGATCGTGTTTTGATAGGTCGTCGGCGGCTCGCCGCCGGTGATGTCGACCGGATTGCCCGACGCGCCGAAGGGGGGAATGAATTCCCGGAACGCCGTATCCAGGTCATCGGGCATCGCCATTAACGAAAGCCCGTTGTCATGCATGGCATCGGACAACAGAACGCCTGATCCGCCCGCGCCGGTAATGATGACGATATTCTCGCCCCTAGGGGTCGGTAGGATTTGCAGGCCCCGCGCAAATTCCAGCATCGACCGCAGGCTCGGCGCGCGAATGACTCCCGACTGTCTCAGCACATCGTCATATATCTTATCATTGCCGGCCAGCGCCCCGGTGTGGGACGCCGCCGCCTTCGCGCCGTAGGCCGTGCGGCCGGCCTTCAACATGATCACCGGTTTTTTCTTCGACACCCGCTCGGCCACTTGGGCGAACGTCCGGCCATCTTTCAAATCTTCCGCATGCATGGCGATGATCTGGGTTTCGGGGTCGTTCTCGAAATAAATGAGAAGGTCATCTTCGTCGAGGTCGGATTTATTGCCCAGGCCGACAATCGCGGAGACGCCCATCTTGGTTGAGCGGCTGAAGCCGATGATCGACATGCCGACGCCGCCACTCTGGGACGACAGGGCCACCTTGCCCCGGACATCGTAGGGGGTGCAGAACGTCGCGCACATATTTTCCGGCGTGTAGTAAAAGCCGTAAATATTGGGCCCCATGATACGAACGCCATGCTTACGTGCGACGCCGACCAGTTCGTCCTGCAATTCTAGCTCGCCCACCTCGGCGAACCCAGACGGAATCATGATGGCGCCGGAAATGCCTTTCTGGCCGACTTCCTCCATGGCCCCGGCGCAGAATTTCGACGGAATGGCGAAAACGGCGATATCGATATCGGCGTCCACATCCAAAACGCTCTTATAGACTTGCTTGCCCAATATCTCGTCGGCTTTCGGATGTATCGGGTAAATGCCGCCTTTGAACCCGCCATTGATCAGGTTTTTCATCACCGAGTTGCCGATTTTGCCGTCCTGTGCGGACGCGCCAATAACGGCAATGGAGCGGGGATGAAAAATCTTTTGCATGGTGCCAGCGATTTCGTCTTCGGAAGGACGGAAAACCTCGGTCGCGGCGTTAAAATCGACCGAAATCAAGGCATCGACGGCAATCGCGCCATCCTTACCGGCGAACACCGGATTGAGATCCATCTCCTGAATTTCCGGAAACTCTGAAATCAGGTTCGATACATTGACGATTATGTCTGCAATGGCGCCTTTATCGACCGGGTCCGCCCCGCGCACGCCGTTCAGCGCCTCGGCGGCTTCAATGCTTTCCAGCATCGACAACGCCTGATCCCTGTCCGCCGGCGCAAGACGGAACGTAATGTCCTTCAGCACTTCGACTAAAATGCCGCCGAGGCCGAAAGCGACCAGCTTGCCGAAGCTCGGATCGGTCACCGCGCCGACGATCACTTCCTGTCCACCTGCGGGCTGCATCTGCTGAACCTGTACTCCGATAACATCCGCGTCCGCCGAATAGCTGGCGGTGTTGGCGATGATCTCGTCATAGGCAGCACGTGCTTCTTCAGCGCTGGCGATGCCAATTTTGACACCACCCGCCTCAGTCTTGTGAAGAATGTCGGGCGAAACGATTTTCATGACCACGGGATAACCAATGCCGTCGGCGACGCTCGCCGCCTCGTCAGTCGTGGTCGCCAGTCCTTCGTCCGGCAGCGGGATACCGAAAGCATCACAAACTTGTTTGGCCTCGGGCGCGGTGAGCGCGGTGCGTCCGTCGGACTTAACTTGGTCCAAAACAGTGCGAATGGTTGAAGCGTCATAAGCCATGAAAAAACCCCCCTATTCCGGCGATCGCGGAACGAATTCGTTGTTGCTATTTCCCGACCACGCCGGAAGCGTGAATTTCTTTGATCTCTTCTTCAGTGTAGTTCAGAACCTCACTGAGGATTTCGTCCGTATGCTCGCCGAGCAAAGGCGAACGTTTGACTTCCGACGGCGAGTCCGAGAGTTTGACCGGATTGCCAACGGACAAGTATTTGCCTCGGGTCGGATGATCTACCTCGACGACCGTACCGGTATCGCGCAGGGATTGATCCGCGGCGACCTCTTTCATCGACAAAATAGGTCCGACCGGAATATCTAAAGGATTACAAATTTCCATGACCTCAAATTTGGTCTGGGTCATGGTCCATTCTTCAATGGCTTCAAAAACTTCGTTCAACCGGGGCAACCGCGCATTGGGCGTGGCGTAATTCTCATCTTCCTTCCATTCAGGTTTGCCGATAACGTCGCATATACTCTTCCATACTGCGGCCTGGGTGATAAAATAAGTATAAGAGTCCGGATCGGTCTCCCATCCCTTGCATTTGAGAATGCGCCCTGGCTGGCCACCGCCGGAATCGTTGCCGGCGCGGGGAACGGCATCGCCGAACGGAATGCCTTCACCGAACTGGGAATATTCAGTCAACGGTCCTTTTTCGACCCGTTGCTGATCACGCAGTTTCACCCGGCACAGATTCAACACGCCATCCTGCATCGCCGCCGTCACCCGCTGGCCCTTACCGGACGATTCTCTATGAAACAAGGCCGTCACGATACCAAACGCAAGATTCATGCCGGTTCCCGAATCTCCGATCTGCGCACCGGTCACCGTCGGCAGCTCACCAAGATAACCGGTGGTCGACGCCGCACCCCCGGCGCATTGCGCGACATTTTCATACACCTTGCAGTCTTGATAGGGACCCGGTCCAAAACCCTTGACGGAGGCCATGATCATGCGCGGATTGAGTTCTTGAACTCGCTCCCAAGAAAAGCCCATGCGATCGAGCGCACCGGGCGCGAAATTCTCCACCAGAACGTCGCAAGTTTGTACCAGCCGCTCCAACACCGCCTTGCCGATCTCGTCCTTCGTATTGAGCTCGATCGACCGTTTGTTGTGGTTGAGCATCGTAAAATATAGCGAGTCGACATCCGGAATGTCGCGCAGTTGTCCGCGTGTGGGATCGCCGGTGCCGGGACGCTCGACTTTGATCACATCCGCGCCGAACCAGGCCAGGAGCTGGGTGCATGTCGGACCCGACTGAACGTGGGTAAAATCAAGAATTTTTATTCCTTCTAACGCTTTCATATCGCTTTCCGTGGCATCGAGTTAAATTGGTCTATTTCTTGGCGACAACGCTTTGCGGATTGAGATTGCCGATGCGGCCGCTTTCGGTGCCAGCAGCTTCATCAATCACCGCATTCACCAGCGTAGGCTTTCCTGACTCTAGCGCTGCGTTGACCGCCTCTTTCAGCTCATCCGGTGAAGTCGCATTGGCTCCGGCTCCGCCGAACGCCACCATCATCTTGTCGTAGCGCGCTTCCTTGACGAAGACTGTCGTCGCGACATCCGGCCCACCAGATGGATTCTCGTCGGTGCCGCGGTAAATGCCGCCGTTATTGAAGACCACCACGCAAACTGGCAGGTTATATCTGCATATCGTTTCGATCTCCATCCCGGAGAAGCCAAAGGCGCTGTCGCCTTCGATAGCGAGGACGGGCATGCCGGTCTCGACCGCGGCGGCAATGGCCATGCCCATGCCAACGCCCATGACGCCCCAGGTCCCGACATCCAGCCGCTTGCGAGGCTGATACATATCGATAATGCTGCGCGCGAAATCGAGCGTATTGGCGCCTTCATTGACCAGAACCACCTCGGGCCGTTCCTTGATAATCGCGCGCAGCGATCCGAGCGCGCCGTGATAGTCCATCGGTATATTATTGTTTTGCAGCCGTGGCGCCATCCGTTCAACGTTGGTTTTCACTTTATCCTTAATCGCATCCGTCCACGCCGCGGGCGGCGGCGCCCATTCCTGCTTGCCCATGCCCTCAAGCATTGCCTCGACACAGGAGCCGATATCGCCGACCACCGGCGCCGCGATTTCGACATTGCTGTCCATTTCTTTCGGTTCGATATCGATATGGACGAACTTCTTAGGACTTTCGCCCCAGGCCTTGCCCTTGCCGTGGGACAGCAGCCAGTTGAGCCGGGCGCCGATCATCATCACGACATCCGATTCCTTCAGCACCAGCGAGCGGGCAGCGCCCGCCGATTGTGGGTGCGTGTCCGGCAATAGCCCTTTCGCCATGCTCATCGGCAGGTACGGTATGCCGCTTTGTTCAACCAGTGCACGGATTGCCTCATCGACCTGGGCATAGGCGGCTCCTTTACCAAGGATAATCAGGGGTCGTTCAGCTGCTTTAAGAACTTCAAGGGCACGCGCTATTGATTCCGGTGCGGGCAGCTGGCGTGGCGCCGCATCGATAACTTTCACCAGCGATTGCTTACCCGCATCCGCATCCATAACCTGCGCGAATAGTTTTGCCGGTAGATCGAGATAGACCCCCCCCGGACGCCCCGAAACTGCTGCGCGGATAGCCCGCGCAATGCCAATGCCGATATCTTCAGCATTTAATATGCGATAGGCCGCTTTACAGAGTGGTTTAGCGATAGCGAGCTGATCCATTTCCTCATAGTCGCCCTGCTGCAAATCAACAATCTCGCGTTCAGAAGATCCACTTATAAGAATCATCGGAAAGCAATTTGTGGTTGCATGCGCCAGCGCTGTCAGCCCATTGAGAAAACCGGGGGCAGACACGGTCAAACAAATGCCCGGTTTTTGGGTCAAATAGCCGGCAATAGATGCAGCGTAACCAGCATTCTGTTCATGTCGGAATGACAGGACCCGCATCCCGGAGGCCTGCATGTAACGACCGAGATCCGTAATTGGGATACCAGGCACGTTGTAGATTGTATTGATGTCGTTGAGCCTAAGCGCATCAATAACTAGATGGAAGCCATCTGTCAGTGCGCCTACCTCTTCTGTGTCTGATGCCATTGTTACCTCCATTGGGACAATCAGCTTATGACAAAATTTTGGGGTGTCCCGGTTAATCAGCCCAAATGGCATTTAACCGGGATTCCCCAGATGGTTTCTCCCAATCGGCCACAATGGTAGCGGAATGGGCATCCGACCGCGAATCCAGCCCCGAGCTGTCATGATAGGCTGTGGTCCGCTCTTGATCGATCTGATTTGGCGACGGGATTCGCTGTCCGGGGGTCATTTCATGCACCACGGGCGCACTTCGACCTGCGCAGCACACATCTGTCCTATCCGGCGAGCCGCTGCAAACCCTTGTTGTGCGGCCAGTTGAAACCATTTGATGGCCTCTGCTTCGTTTTGCTCGACACCCTCCCCAGCGGCGTATAACGAACCAAGGGCAAATTGGGAGTTGACATCGCCTTGTTCGGCCAGCACCCGCGTTGGTGGGTCGGCTATCTCAGAGTCGGCATTTGCAAGGACGGCCTCCGCGCCTTCACGTGGCCGTCACTCCCGAGCCAGTTTTCCGCCTCGGCGATTTGACCTGGTGTCATGCGTTCGGAGATATCGTCCCGACCTTGGACGGCCCTGTCATGGTTTTTGCCCGGAGGGGAGCGGGTTCCGGTCAGGCTGAACCACATAAGGGCGCGCACATAGCCCTGTGGGACGCCATCGCCGTTGAGGTACATGACACCAAGGTTATGCTGGTCGGCGGCATGGCCCTGCTCGGCCGCCAGACGGTACCATTTGACCGCCTCAACGTAGTCCCGCACGAGACACCTTGGCCGCCGAAGTACATGAGGCCGAGGTTGTGCTGAGCCCCGGCGTGGCCCTGCTCGGCAGCAAACCGGAACCACGTGGCCGCCTCACGGAGGGCTTCGACACCACCGATCTGATGGACGCGAGGGCGCTGTTGGAAGAGTTGAAATAACCCAGAATTTGGTTGGCCCGCATGACCGTTATGGGTCAAGAATCCCCTTCATTGCCGATGCCGATTCATGTCCGTTGCTGGGGAAAGCGGAAGTTCGAGGCGCGAAGGACCGGAGCTGGGGGTACACCGAACCATCATGGCGGCGCTCGAAACCAACGCTAATAGCCACAAACAGACATACAGCGGGCATCATTCTGCGCCAACGAAGGTGTTCCAATTCGACGCGATCACTGTGCTTTCGAGTTTCACCTACTCGCCCGGTGCTCGATGCCATTCGGGCAGCATGAGGATGTGGTTGATCGCGTAGCCGGCGTCCTTGAGCGTCGTGATGTTGTCAAATACTTCCATTTTATCGAGGTCGATCACGGTAATCGAGCCGTCGCTCAAGCCGGGCAGGTTGACCAACCCGTTTTGAACGAAGGCGTAGCGGCCATCAGGCGACAGCGCGACGTGGTGCGCTCCCTGTGCCGCCGGCAGGGTCTTCAGCAGCTTCGGCTTCAACGGGTCACGGCTGATATCGAAAATGTGGAAATGGCCCGGATTGAGGGTTGTAACGAACAGGCGCTCCTCATTGTGGTCAAACTCCGCCACCACCGCGATACTGCCTTCCGTGGTCGCAAAATCGAACAACTCTTGGACTTCGAAATCCCGCGTGTCGCGGTTCCAGACCGCCGCCCACAGCGTTCCCTTCCTATCCGATCCACCAAAATGGGCGGTCACATAAGCGAAGGCTGGATCCGATTGTCGCTTAAACAGAACCACCACGGGGCCGACGTGTGATGGCGAGGGTTCGTTCGACATTTTGTGACGTGAAAGGATCGTTCCCGTACTGGCCTCCAGCACGATGATCGTCTCGCCGAAATTGTCGAGACTGCCGTAGTCGGTGACAATTATGCGATCCACGCCTTGGTGGAGCCCGATGCCGTGCGGCAGGCCGTTCACGACAATTTCCCCGATCGGCCGATCAGCCGTCGCGTCGCCGACAAGGACCTTGCCCGAGTTGAGGCAAGTCACCCACCAGGTTTTGTTGTCATCGGAAAACGCCATCCCGTCCATGCGCTTACAGCCAGGTAAATCGACGCGCTTGATCCGGTAGGGCGCGCGCGTGACATCGACCACGTGCAGTATCGGCATCAAGGACCCCGTAACGTAGATCTTGGTTTGGTCGCGGTTGTAGTACTGGTGATGCGGCGCCAACCCTTCCGGCAGAGGGAACTTTGCGAGGATCTCTCCGTAGGCTTCGGAGGCCGGATCCACATCGATGATCGCCAGCCCATCCTCGCGCGACCGGTCCGCGCCCTCCACCCTGAGCGCCCGAATCGATTCCTCGGCCTTGGTTTCGTAAACCACCATAGCCAGCATTTCCGCGCGAGCGAACGTGACGCCCGCCCACGACAACGCAGTGGCCACGAGCGCCGCTTTCAACCAAATTTCCATCGTGGTTCTCCGTGCAGCGTTGCCCGACGAGCACTCCACCACGCTGGCTCTCGGACGCTGTCACGTTGTCCAAGAGAATGCCCGAATCAACCCGTCTTGCCAACACCCGCTTGTCCCGCTGCGAATATCAGAGATGAGCGAGACTAGGACCAACCGCGATGTTGCCCCGGATATCGATTGTGTGGCGCTTTCTAGACGATTCGGCGCCGAATGTCCGGAGTTGGGGGTAGAGCGGGCGTGCCCGGCTGGGTGTCCGAACGCCCGGGTTTAGCCGAGGCTGTCGAAGAAGTCCGTGCCTCGCCTGATCGGAGCGAAACACTAGAATTCGATTCCTCGGTGAGCCTTTGATCGGAATGTTTTTCCGGTATTTGTCACATTCTGGAATTGCATTC
>JAPULJ010000031.1 GCA_027295145.1 Alphaproteobacteria bacterium
GGCTACTACCAGACCATCGCCGCCGACCGGCTGGCCCCAGCCACGGCTCGAAGACCTTGGCCGAGGCTGGGGCCAGCAGGGGCGGGGCAGCCAGTAGAGCGGCGAGAATGAAGGATGATAGGAGGAGGCGAATGAAGAGGGAGGAGGTTGCGTTTCGTTGCATTTCAGCCCTTTTGTTAGGCAGGCGCCCGATACATTGCGGCTTTGGGGGCCGCATTTCCGGCGCACGATAGCTGGTGGCCGAATTTAGGCCCACCTCCCCCCGGCGCGGACCCGTTTGTTCTTCTTCGGTCGTAAATATGGCGATGGATTAGAAGATCTCACCCTCGCGTTTGATGATCGGATCGACCTTGCCACCCAGTGGGTTCTTCCGGACCTCGCCGCCCTTGCGTTTCTCCCATTTCAGAAGCTTGTCAGTGAAACGCTGCTCGCGGACGATATTGTCTTTGGTTTCCTTGTTGACCTCCTGGCGGACAAATTTGTTGACGCCGCCTACCCCGCGGCTGGCATTGCGGATGAGTGAGCGTTCGCCAGTCCCCGCCGGCACGTTGCTGCCCACGGCTGCGCCGCCGACAACCACTCGGCGCGCGCGCACGGTTGTCGAGCGGGCCTGGCGCGTGGCGCCGCCGCCGCCGACCGGCGGGCGTAGATCGAATCCCGGCGGCACCACCAGCGGCTGGTTGCGCACCGCGCGGTAC
The DNA here is from genome assembly GCA_027295145.1 of Alphaproteobacteria bacterium. Classification (GTDB taxonomy): domain Bacteria; phylum Pseudomonadota; class Alphaproteobacteria; order JAPULJ01; family JAPULJ01; genus JAPULJ01. The sequence goes on from JAPULJ010000031.1 coordinate 699, forward strand.
TCGTTCTTCTCGCCGCCCGAGTTGATCAGCGCCTGGAGGTCATCGCCGAGCGAACAGCCAACCAGCGATACGGCCGCGCTGCCGCTGACGAGCATCATCCGGAATGCTCTCATTGCTTTATCCTTCTGCAATCTGAGCTTCTATTTATGTGATTCGCGGCGGCCAAACAAGGCATCCACAAGAAGGGCCGCGACGCCGATGCCAATCGAGGTGTCGGCGAGGTTGAAGCTTGGCCAGTGATAACCGGCATAGTGGAAGTCGAGAAAATCCATTACCGCGCCGAAGCGCACCCTGTCGATAACGTTGCCGAGAGCGCCGCCGATGACTAAACCGACGCCGATCGCCGGCAGAGTTTGGCGTAAGCTCCACAACCAGGCAATGAGCGCGCCGGTAATCGCCAACGCCAGCGCCGAGAGCACCCAGGGCCAATAAGCGGCCTCGAGATTGAGCATGGAAAAGCTCACGCCGCGGTTCCAGGCCAATGTGAGATTAAAGAACGAGGCCACTTCGACGACTCGCGGCGGGGTCATCGCCTGGGTCAAGACCAGCCATTTGCTGAGCTGGTCGAGGAGAATGACGGCGATGGCGATGCCGAGGCCCAATCGCCGGACGCGCCGGGCGGCAATCCGATTTGGCGGATCGGCCGGGCGCGCCGGGGAAACCGCGGCCCGCTGATTCCGGGCGCGAGTATCAGCCATGAGCGCCAGACTCAGCCATGGACGGCGGCCGGCCGGCTGGTTGCCTGCAGGATATCGGCGCAGCGGACGCAGGTCTCGGGCCAAGCCTTGTTCGCGCCCACTTCCGGCAGGAACCGCCAGCAGCGCGCGCATTTTTCGCCCTCCGCCGGGGCCGGCACGACAGCGACGCCGGGAACCTCCTCGAGAGTGAAAGCACCCTTCGCCGGCTTGTCGCCATCTTTGCCGGCTGCGAGAGAGATATTCGAGGTGATACAGATCTCGGCGAAATCGAGGCCATCGACGGCTTCGAGAAGCGCTTCGGGTGCGGTGACGGCGGGCGCGGCCTGCAGGCTCGAGCCGATGCGCTTCTCGGCGCGCTCGATCTCGATCGCCCCGGTCACCACCCGGCGCAGCGCGCGGACCTTATCCCACTTCCGGGCCAGCGCCTCATCGCGCCACGCCTCCGGCACCTTGGGGAAGAGGCGTAGGTGAACGCTCGCCTCGCGCCCCGAATCGTCGCCGAAGCGGGTGTTCCAGGCTTCCTCGGCGGTGAAGCTGAGGAACGGTGCGAGCCACGCGGTCAGGCAATCGAATACCGTATCGAGCACGGTGCGCGCGGCGCGGCGCTTGGGCGCATCGAAACCATCGCAATAGAGCGCATCTTTACGAATGTCGAAATAAAAGGCCGACAGATCGGCGGCACAAAAATGGTGCAGCGCAGTGAAGAAACCGTGAAACTCGAAATCATGGCAAGCTTGGCGCAGCTTCTCGTCGAGCTCGACGAGACGGTGAAGCACCCAGCGCTCGAGCTCGGGCATTTCGGCAGGCTCGATCTTCTCGGCATCGCTGAACCCATCGAGCGCGCCCAGCAGGTAGCGCAGGGTGTTGCGTAGGCGGCGGTAGATATCGACCTGCTGCTTCAGGATCTCCGGGCCGATGCGCAAGTCCTCGGTGTAGTCGGCGCCGACCACCCACAGGCGCAGAATATCGGCGCCCGAGCGGTCGACGACCTCCTGGGGCGAAGCAGCGTTGCCCGAGGATTTCGACATTTTCTGACCCTCCTCGGTGAGCAGAAAGCCGTGGGTCAGCACCGCATCGTAGGGCGCCCGTCCGCGCGTGCCGCAGGAGACCAGGAGCGAAGAATGGAACCAACCGCGATGCTGGTCCGAGCCTTCGAGGTAAAGCGAGGCCGGCCATTTTAGCTCGGGTCGCGCTTCCAGCACGAAGGCGTGGGTCGAACCGGAATCGAACCACACCTCGACGACATCGGTTTCCTGGATGTAGTCTTCTGCCCGGTAATCCTCGCCCAGGAAGCGTTCTGGCTTGGAGGTAAACCAAGCATCGCCCCCTTCTTTTTCGAAGGCGTCGGCGATGCGGCCGATCACCTCCTGATCGCGCAAGGGCTCGCCGGTTTCCTTGTGAACGAATAACGGCAGCGGCACGCCCCAGGCGCGCTGGCGCGATATGCACCAATCGGGACGGTTCGCGATCATGCCATGCAGCCGCTTCTGGCCGCCGGCGGGCACGAAACGGGTCTCTTCGATCGCCTTCAGGGCGATCTGCCGCAAATCCCGCTTTTCCATCGAGATGAACCATTGGGCGGTGTTGCGCAGGATGAGCGGCGATTTCGAACGCCACGAATGGGGGTAGGTGTGCTTCAGCTTGGCCACGGACAGCAGCGCACCGGCCTCGCGCACGGCCGTGATCACGGCGCCGTTGGCGTCGCCCTCTTTTCCGTCGTCGTCGTAGACTACCTTGCCGCCGAACAGCGGGACGTCCTCGAAGAACGCGCCGTCCTCGCCGACGGTGAATGGCACTTCGATGCCGTTGGCCATGCCGAGGTGCCAATCGTCGGCGCCGTGGCCGGGGGCGATATGGACGATGCCCGTGCCTTCCTCCTCGGTGACGAAGTCGGCCGCGAACATGGGTACGTCGAAGTCATAACCTTGCTTGTGTAGTGGGTGGCGGCACACCGTGCCGGCCAGGGACTTGCCTTTCAGTCTGGAGGAGAAAGCGTAGTCCACGATCCCCGCCGCTGCGGCGACTTTCGCAACCAGAGCCTCGGCCACCAGCAGGCGCTGGCCCTTGACTGCTTGTCCCTCGCCGGGGTCGCGCACCTCGATCACCGCGTAGTCGATCTCTGACCCGAATGCCAACGCCCGGTTGCCGGGGAGGGTCCACGGGGTCGTCGTCCAGATCACCACCGAGGCGCCCTCAAGGTCTTTGTGGCCCGTCTTGGAAACGTCAAAGCGGACGTTGACAGTGGTCGAGACGTGGTCGTGGTACTCGACTTCGGCGTCGGCCAGGGCGGTGCGCTCGGGCACCGCCCACAAGACCGGGCGCGAGCCGCGATAGAGCGAGCCGTCGAGCAGAAATTTGCCGATCTCTCGGACGATCTGCGCCTCAGCCGAAAAGGCCATCGTCGTATAGGGTCGATCCCAGTCGCCGAGGATGCCTAGACGCTGAAATTCCTCGTTCTGAATGGCCACCCATTTCTCGGCGAACTCGCGACATTCGCGCCGGAACTCGACGACGGGAACGTCATCCTTGTTGCGCCCCTCGGCGCGGTAGCGTTCCTCGATCTTCCACTCGATGGGCAGCCCATGACAGTCCCAGCCGGGGACATAGTGGGCGTCCATGCCGAGCATCTGCTGGGAGCGGTTGATCACGTCCTTGAGGATCTTGTTCAGCGCGTGACCGAAATGCAGGTGCCCGTTGGCGTAAGGCGGACCGTCGTGCAGGATGAATTTCTTACGCCCCTTGGACTGCTTTCTCAATTCGCCGAACAGATCCATTTCGGCCCAACGCTTCAGCTGTTCGGGTTCGCGTTCGGGCAGCTTGCCGCGCATTGGGAATTCGGTCTTCGGCAGGAAGACCGTTTCTTTGTAGTCGGTGCTCATTGCTTATCCTTATCGCCGCCCGTGCGCGCCAAGCCTTGGATTTCACTATGGGTCGACCCATGAGTCGCAAGTGTTTCGCGGGCCAGCGCCGCGTCCTCGGCGATTTGTGCCTTTAAGGAGGCGATACCGTCAAACCTCTTTTCCGGGCGCAGATGCTCAATCAGCGAAACCCGCAGGTGCCGCCCGTATATATCGGCGTCGAAGTCGAAGACATTGACCTCCAAAATCAGATCGTCGCCGCCGAATGTCGGCCGTCGACCGAGATTGGCGACA
>JAPULJ010000310.1 GCA_027295145.1 Alphaproteobacteria bacterium
AGGAATTATCATGACTTTCAAAAACAAAATCGCCGCATTGGCCATCCCGCTTACAATGGTTCTCGGCGCGTCCGGGGCCTTCGCCAAGGCGCATGATCAAGGCGTCGCCGACGGCCTGGCCACCCCCGACAACACCGGCGCGTTCATCCAGGACCTCGGCGGCAATGGTGTATCCGGGGGCGTCAATGGTGGCGCGCGTGGCGAAGGCGCGTCGGACAGTCAGGGCGGCAACCGCACCGTACCGGTCGACCAGCCCGGCCAGAACGAGCCTAGCTAGTACCCTTGCGGCCGCCGGGTGTCCTGATTGCGATATTTGTAAACTGAACTTCGCGTGAATCAGCATACCAATACAACCTGGCGGCCGCAGTCTTCCTCCGCGAAGAGTGGGCGACGCAGCCGCCCAAATTAATTATTTTAAATTGTTCATTCTTGGGGCGCCGTTAGCGCCTTGTAGTTTGCGTTCTTGAATTCCCGCCTTACCCCGAGACTCGGATTCTGGGTGAAGAACCCGTAGGGTCTGAGCTTCACCCCATTCCAGACCGTCGACAGGATCGGCCAGTCCTCCGGGCGTGTCACGTGATGAAACCCGATAGTGTACCAGGCGACGAGGTCGCTTTGTACGATGCTCTCGCCGTTGACATAGGCGGGCAAACCGTCGCCGCCCTTGGACTGGTTGGGATAGGCACCGGCGGCGTAGAGCTCGCCCTCGCGTCGCACCGTGATCCAAAGGTTCTGTGCCGAGAAGGCAGCGCGGCGCTGGGGCCAATCGTCGGGCGAAAGCAACGATGTGGCGCCGTTTCCCCGGATTTGAAACGCTGGATGATATCCCAACGCGGTGGTTACATTCGGATTCTCGATCCGCCAGACCTGCGGACTGCCCCGCTCCGAGAGGGCGCCTTCGGTCGGCATAGGGTCTGCTTCCAGTCGCCACAGGCTGCGCCGTAGGTTGTCCTTGGCCAGGCTTGCCGCCGTCAGGCGCTCGCGCACAAAACGATTGACCGGACCGTCGATGTCGAAATCCAGGCGAATTGAAAAGTAATGATCGTGATAGACGGCGACGAGCCCCGAGGCGACCAGCGCGCCGTGCGCGCTCGCCTCGGCCGCGCCTGGTTCCGCCATGGTCTGCACTGCGACGCCCTTCACGGCGTCGATCCCGGTCGCGCCCAGATTGACCTGGATCTCACCACTCTGCGTAAAGACCCAGTCGATCACATAATCGTAATGTGCGATGCTGGGAATTGAGCGGACGACCAGTTCAGTTGCGGGGCGGCCTTCGTAAGCCTTGTTCAGCCCCTCCGCGTGACGCCAAAGGGGCGCTGCCGGGTTGCGTTCAAAAACGCAGACGACCTGCTTACGCTCATAGGCGCGACCGAACGGCGATGTTAGGGTCGCGTCGAAGTAGCTTGCGTTATCCGGGCAATCAATCCCCGGGGCGAGCGACGACGACAAGGTGCCGAGACCGAATTCACCTGCATCGAGATAGGTTCGGTAGGACCAGCTGACCACCGGGTCCATGTAAGGGACGAATACCTCCGAGATATAGCCCTGATAGAGCACCGAGCGTATTTCGTCCCCATCCTCATGAGCGACGAGCGACAGGACCGGCCCGAAGCGCTGGTCGAAGCCAAGGTGGAACGACCAGCCCTGCCACGTGACCATGCGGCCGTCGATCTTGAAATTCCATCCGTTCGGCGCCGTGTTGCGTACCGGCCGCATCGGATCGTGGAGATTGGCGACAGCCTCTTCGTTAAACTCGTAGGTCTCTGCGATCACCGGAACCACGCCCTCGTCGAGAATGCCCAATACCTTGCCTGCGTTAAGGTCGACGGTCGCGATGACCCCCTCAATCGGGCGGGCGTAGACATTGTTCTTCGTGCCGGCTGTGTCGTAACAGGGCATCTTTAAAAGGCGCCGGCCTTCTTCCGCTTCGTTGGCGAAATATCCGGCGGAAAGCGATTCACAGAATATCTCTTCGAAATTCTCATAACCGCGCTTGCGCATGGCGGCGCGCCAGCGCGAGTCCTCTTTGACCAGGCGCTGGGCCGTCGCCCATTCCGCGCTATCAATCGCCGATTCGACGCCAGGAACGAGAGTCCAGCTGTCGAGCGTTTTGGAGGACAGATCCACGACCGCTTCAATAGTATTGCCGTCCATCCTCAGAACAGCGAAGGCCCGGCGGTCGACAGGATCTCCCGCGGTCCAGTTTAGGACTTGCTGCTTGTCCGGTTCCTTGAGGGTTATAATTGCGGCGCGCGTACCCTGATTGCCCTTTCCACTGGCCGCGATAATCGACACAGCCTCCGTGATCTCCCGCGCGGTGAGGGGGTCAAGCGGGTGCGGATGTTCGGCCATAACCGGCGTCGCCCAGCCGGCGACCAGCAAGAGAAGACCGAGGCAGGAGAGCGGCCGGCGGGAACGCCTATCGCTTGCTGAGTTGCGACTTGCCGAGTTGCACAAAAAGGGCAAAAGAACCTCCGTCAATTGAAATCCTGGCAGCCGTCCGTGCACCCCCCTCAGCGACCTGTCCTAGGCGATCCGCTCGACAAACCAGAACATTGCGACGAGCGCGATCGCGACCGATGCCGGCATCGCGATCGCGCGACGATACCAATGCCGATGGCGGAACCAAAGGCCGACACCAAGGAAACAGGCGGCGATTACCGTGAGCTGACCAAATTCAACCCCCAGGTTAAAGCCGATAAGGCCGGTCACGAATTGTTCCTTCGGAAGCCCGATTTCGGACAACACGCCGGCAAAGCCCAACCCATGCAACAAACCGAAAACAAAGACCGCGACCGGTCGCCAGCGGTGAAGGCGATCGGTGAAGAGGTTCTCAACCGCGACGAAGATGATGGACGCCGCAATCAATGGTTCGACAATTGCGGCGGGCACGTTGACCACGCCGTAGATGCCGAGCGCCAGCGAGACCGAATGTGCCAGGGTAAACCCGGTGACCTGCCATGACAGGGCCCGCAGGCGCGGGCTTAGCAGAAACAGCCCGACGACAAAAAGGATGTGATCGAGTCCTTTGGGCACGATGTGCTCAAAGCCGATTGTCACGTATTTTCCGAAATTCGCCCATGCGCCTTGTTTTACGATCTCTTGAAGGGAGATCGGCTCGCTTGCCTCGCCTCCTTGCAGAAACGCAGAGTAGAATGGTTCGGTATCACCGGCGCGCGTGACGCGGATGACGTTGTTGCCAAAACTCGACTCTGCAGTCCAAACCATTGTCGCGACGCCCGCCGGCGCCGTTCCGGTAAAAATGAGGGTCGACACGCGCGCGAATGACGTATCGCCCATCGGGGGGGTCTCGAGGCTTTGGAGGGTCAAATCGGCCTTTGCACCGTCAAATGCCAACCCCAGCCCCGCAACAAAACTGTCGATGATTGGTAGGAACACCTCGTGGAGCTCATCGGGTGTCGAACCGCGCAGACGATCATACATTGGCGCCTTTTCGGATTCGCTTGTATCCGATTGTTCGGTGCTGATTCCCGCGATCTGCGCCTCGAGATTGAGCGCGACCCGCAATTCAAACGCGCCGGACTTTTCTATCTCGACCGCGATGATCGCCGGCCGCAGCTCATGCGCCGAGACCGGCGCGCCTAGGAAACAGACGATGGCTGCCCCGATGGTCGCCGATCGGGCCATCCAGATTGTCAGCCGCCTGAAGGTGACGTTGAGAGATGGTGCCCAGGTCGTCATCGAATGCTCCATATTTTACGTTCCATCTATACATACGGGGCAGACGGACAAACGGGCGCAGCACTGCCGGGGCCATTGTTTGCGGGGTAAGCATTTTCACGCGTTTATTTTCCCTCAATATCGTAATCTCTCCGCATCCCGGACGGAAAAGAGATTGCTGCTGCGGCACCTGCAACCATTCATCGGGTTGAATCGTAACTTTGTGCATGAGCGACATTTGGAAAAATAACGGCGCGATCCACTGGAATTTCAAGCTACCTGCCGGACCGGACGCGGCAGAACTCAGCGTGCTATCGCCGCTTTTGGAGCTTCTGCCTCCCTCGCAACCACCGCATGATCTGGTCGCTCGGATCGAGAGCCGGATCGATGAGGCGAATTGCTGAGATTGAACGCACCTGATCCTTGGTATCAATCGCAGATCCTCACAAGACGCACGAAGAAAATCAAAAAATTTTGATCCAAATGACGATCGCGGTCGTATGGACACTAAAGGGCCGAATTTTATACGTAGTCGGGGAAGAGAATGATGACCGTAGCGACACAATTGGCGCCGCACTCAAAATACGTACCAAGCCGAAATCCAGTCCCAATTTCAGTCCCCCATCCAACCAATACGGGCCTTCCACGGGACGATCGTGAACGACGTCCACGTAAAGTCAGCGAACTTAGCAAACAGCACGCCCATCTGGCTGAGTTGATCACTTCCTGTGCGATGGGCGACAGGGCGGCCTTCCGACGGCTGTACGATCAGACCGTGCGGTTCGTGTTCAGCGTCGTGCGCTCTGTGCTGAACGATTCCACGATGGCCGAGGAGGCGGCGCAGGAAGTCTACCTCACCATTTGGAAACGCGCTTCCTCCTTCAATACGAACAATGGTACTCCACTCGCCTGGATCGGCACGATCGCCCGAAACCGCGCAATCGACTTCTTGCGGGCCGAGCGCGCGCGCTGTTTCATCTCCTATTCGGCTGAAATTCCCGACATTGCCTGCGATGACCGGTCGGCCCACCTGACAGTGGAGGCAATCGCCGTACGCCGCGCGCTGGCTAATTTGCGGCCGGATTTCCGGAACGCGCTTATGTTGAGCTATTTCAAAGGCTACACCCATGCCGAACTTGCCGTTGTGTTGGACGTGCCGATGGGGACCGCCAAAAGCTGGGTCCAGCGTGGACTGGCCGCCCTTCATAAGGCGCTTCAATAGTCATTGATCAGGACACGAGGATCCGGGAGGCTCCGCTGATGAAAATTCTGTTTACCATCGTTACAATCGCTGGACTCGCGCTTGGTGCAAGCTTCTCGACCGACCTATCTCGTTGGGTTTCGTCGACCGAAATGGGCCACAGGGCTTTGTCGGCTGTTGGTATCGCCCGGGTTCCTGCGGACATTGAGGAATATTTGACCGCTGAGGTCTCAATCGGCCATATCCGCCGCACGATTAGTGCTACGGGATCGCTGCAGGCGGTGTCCACGGTTGAAGTAAGCTCGCAGCTTTCGGGACAAATTGCCCGGCTTCATATCGACTACAACGACACGGTCGCCAAGGGACAGCCTCTTGCTGAGCTTGACCAGAGGGAGTTTCTGGCACGTGTCACGCAGGCCGAGGCGTCGGTTCAAATGGCGCGTGAGACTCTCAAAATTCGGGCCGCACAGCTTGATGGGGCCCGTGGCGTCGAATTGGAGGCGGTCGCCCGGCGGGAAATCTATCTTACGCTGATCGATAAATCGCGCATTGCGCTCAACGTCGCCGACCGGCAAGTGGCGCGAACTTCGAAGCTGGCCGCCAGTGGCACGGCCACGCAAGTGACGCTCGTGAATGCGCAGTCCGCCCGCTCATCCGCCGCGGCCGATGTGCGGGAAGCCGAAGCCATCGCCGAAGCACACGAGCACGTCGTCGCGTCCAGCCGGGCAGGGCGGCACGAGGCCGAAGCGGAATCGGCCAGTGCCAGGGCCGCTCTCCCACTTCAGGAA
>JAPULJ010000311.1 GCA_027295145.1 Alphaproteobacteria bacterium
GTCAACCTGCTGGTCATGGGCTGGGCGATCGGCATGATGGTCTCGGCGCTCATCCTCCGGGTCGGGCTCGGCGCCGAGAGCACCGCATGGCTGGCGATCTTCCTGATCGCGCCGGTGAGCGCGATCTACTATCCGGTCGCGGTGCTGCCCGAATGGCTGCAAGCGGTGGCCTGGTGCCTGCCGACGGCGCCGGTGTTCGAGGGCATGCGCGCGATCCTCATGGAGGGCCAGTTCCGGCCCGACCTGCTGGTCCACGCGTTCCTGCTGGACCTGATCTATTTGGGTGTCGGCGCCGGGCTGTTCCTCTATTCCTTCCAAGTCGCCCGGCGCCGCGGCCTGCTGCTTCAGGTCGGCGAGTAGCCGCGCGCGCCGGATCGTGCCGGCACCCTGTTGGCCGACGCGCAAGCCTCGAAATTCGAGCAGAATGCTAAGCTCGTGCGCTGCGCCGAACCTTGATCCATTTCAAGATGCGCTTGGTGGCTTCAACACCGATGCTTGCGAGCATCGACGGCCTCATGTTCTCTAGTTTGCCGCGACTTACACGAGGCGAAGCTACTACCATCGCCTGTGCAACGCTGCTAAGATTTAGCGAATTCAACATCTACAATGGATTGGTAGATTTGCCTTTTGAGCGTCAAGTGCCGCTACGTGGCGAAGATTCGCTTCGCCTTTCCATCTCGTCCGGCGACGTTCTCTTTGTCCTGGGAGCCAATGGCACGGGGAAATCGGGCTTAATGCAGTGTTTTTTCAACGCGCACTTCGATAAGGCTCGGCGCATATCAGCCCATCGTCAGACATGGTTCGAGGCAAGCGCCATAGCACTCTCGCCACATCAGAAACAGCAATTCGAATCCAACATTGTGAATAGTGACAGGTCGCTTGAGTCCCGCTGGAAGGAAACTTACTCTTCGCAGCGGCCGGACATCGCAATCTACAACCTCGTTGATGCACAAAACGTCAGGGCCCGGAAGATCACCGGCGCGGTGGATGAAGGCGAAATGAATCTTGCTAAGCAGCTATCGGCAGAAGAGGCTCCGATAGCCGAAATAAACGAGTTACTGCTGCTCTCGAATCTACCTATCGTTATCTCCATTCGAGAGAACGATACCGTTCTGGCGAGCAAATCGGATAGCGAACCTTTCAGCATAGCGGAGTTATCTGACGGCGAACGCAGTGCGATCCTGCTCGCCGCCGACCTGCTAACTGTCAAACCGGATACGCTAATCCTCATTGATGAGCCAGAGCGGCATCTTCACCGATCCATCATCTCTCCTCTCTTGACGTTGCTCTTCGCCAAGCGGTCCGACTGCGCCTTCGTGGTTTCTACCCACGAGGTGATGTTACCGCTCGATAATCCACATTCCCAAGCGCTGCTGCTGCGCAACTGTATATTCGATCAAAAGCAAGCTAGCGCTTGGGATGCGGATCTTGTGCCGACCGATGCCGAGATCGACGAAGACCTGAAGAAGGACATTCTGGGCGCACGCCGCAAAATGCTCTTTGTTGAAGGCGTCGAGGGCAGTCTCGACAAGCCTCTCTACAGCCTCGTGTTCCCGAACGCATCGGTGGTTGCCAAAGCAAGTTGCAAAGATGTGGAGCGCGCCGTCACAAGCATCCGTGACGTGGATAATCTGCATTGGATACATGCCTTCGGGATCGTCGATAACGACGGACGGGGTGATGTGGAAATCGAACGGTTGAAGGCGCGGGGAATCTACGCGCTCACGGTGTTTTCGGTCGCGTCCGTTTATTACCACCCAAAAGTGCAACGAGCTGTTACAGAGCGCCATGCCAAAGTGACGGGCGAAGATGCTCTGGCGCAAGTCACGGAAGCCAAAGACGCAGCTTTAGCAGCCATCGGCTTGCACGTGCAGCGCTTGAGCGAACGCGCAGCCCAGAGGGTGCTGCGCGAAAAGGTCTTCAAGGCTCTTCCCGGCAAGAAGGAGATTGGGGCGGGCGAGTCAATTGACATCACCTTGGACGTTCCGGGCGTGGTCGCGGCAGAGCGCACAACGCTTGAGAAGGCCATCGAGGATAAGGACCTTGCCTTGCTCATCAAGCGTTATCCGGTGCGCGAGACTCCCGCATTGGGCGAGCTGGTGCTCAAGCTAGGTTTCCAGGATCGACAGCAATACGAGAGTGCTGTCCGTACCCTATTAATGAACGACGAAGATACGCTGCATTTGGTCAGATCGTTGTTTGGGAGCTTGGCGGACGATATCAGGGAGGATTGAAAGGCTGCGCCGGAGGTCAGCTTATGGCTTCAGGCGAAGTTCCCAAACGCGCGGACTTGCGACCGGTGTTGGCGCGAAAGCCGACATCGACGCCCCCGCCGCTGACCCAACCCTCGTTTGTGAATACACGGCCTAAACGGAAATCGGCGGCTTACGCCGGGCCGCTGACGGCGGCTTCGGCGAAGGTCGCCATGTCGCCGTGGCAGGCGCAGGCGGCCCGGAGCAGCGGGATGGCGAGCACCGCCCCGGAGGCCTCGCCCAGACGCATGCCGAAGTCCAGCAGCGGCTTCTTGTCCAGGCGTTCGAGCAGGCGCCGGTGGCCCGGCTCGACCGAGACGTGGGCGACCTGGCAGTGGTCGAGGGCGTGGCGGTCGAGGGCGTGCAGCACCGCGGCCGCGGCGGTGCAGGTATAG
>JAPULJ010000312.1 GCA_027295145.1 Alphaproteobacteria bacterium
CGCGACGACACGGTAGCATCGGCGCTTAGATTACCGCCCAACCCCGCAGAAACCTTGGGCTTTACTTTCGGATCGACTTCGGGCAGGTCAGAAAATATAATGTTTTCTGACGGACAGCCAGATCGGATGAGGTTTTCTGGATGCAGCAAGCCAAGGTTCTGATGCTGGCCGAACGCAAGCGCGCCATCGTCCGTCACCACGTCGACCGTATGCATGCGCGCGGGGCCCTCGGTGCCGCAGGAGGCCAAGACGAGACTCAGAAGAATCAGCGCGAGTTTGTATCCCATCGCCCCCGTTCCTTCCCCCGTTCCTTCCCCCATTCCTTAGCGTAGCGGACGAGGGTATCACAGGACAAATCGGTACCGGAAACCCGCGCGGGGCGCGGCCTTGGATGCGACGGAAGGGTCCGCCGCCGCGGACGGCGAGCCTTGCCTCGACCCGCGTTTAGAGGGGATGATCTCCCGGAACATGGCGGAACCGGAGGCGGCCCGGCATGGCCAAGATAACGCTCGGCGTGCCGGTCACCGTCGCACCCTTGCCGGTGACACGCCTGCGCGCGGCGGACGAGGTGTTCATCACCTCGACCGCGGCCGGCATCATGCCGGTCACCAGGATCGACGGCGCGGCGGTGGGCGACGGCAGGCCCGGCGCGCTCACCGCGCGCCTGACCGCGCTCTATTGGGCGAAGCACGAAGACCCGGCCTGGACCACGCCGGTCGAATAGGGCGGGCGAAAGGCATCATCAGCCGGGACGCGGGAACAGAGGCGCGCACCTGGTCAGGCGCTCTCGCCGATGTCTTTGGGAGCAAGGATTTGCCGGGCCTCGCCGTTGGCCACCAAGCAGGTGCGCCCGTCGGGCAGAATCATAAGGATCGACCAAGTGCCCGCTGCCAAGGTGAAGACCTCGGGCAGTGTGCCGTTGGAGGCGAACCCTGAAGCGGCCCCAATTTCACGTGAGTGGTCTAGTTAAACCCTGACAGGAATGTGTCATGAGTCGACCGCCATTGCCGCCATATCGTTGGATCGGCGTTAACCTCTGGCAGGTCTTCCTCGGACAACTGTTCGTCCAACTCCGGCGCCTGCCGCAAGGTATTGAAAGCCACGCTAATGCTGTTTTGCAACAAGATATTTGATTCGCCGTCACTGAGGACCTTGCTGGCCACTGGAATGACCCGTTTAGGCGACCATCTCACGAGACAATCAAGCGCCCTGCTCCGTCCCTTCGCAAAGTTGACCCTGTCCAAAAATAGAACCTGACATCGATCGATTATGTTTTGCTCCATTTGCGGTGATAGAGCTCCGATCCTTGGGTGCGAGAGCAGTGCTATCGCCGCCTCGGTGTCGCTCTCATTAAGCTCCGCGTGCGCCGCGAGGTACGCATACGGAATCTTGACGGTCGTCTCGATATCTTCGTCGACGAACTCGCCACAGCAGAGAACGTTTCTGAGCGATCGAAACAGCCTTGGGTTTTGCAAGGTGTTCTGAAAAATGCTGCGGAGTTCATCGCGATCCCCGGCTGCATAGAGCACATAATACAAGAGCGGCTGGCGCCCGGGAGAATCCTGGGCGGCACCAATGATAATCGGCCGAACCGCTGGGTTTGTCGTGGCAAGCTCTATCAAGGTCTCAACGTTTGAATCATAGGGGCTCAGTAGCTCATTCTCGGTCTTTTCGATTTCTGTCAAGTAATACCGGGCTGCCTCGTCTACGAGCTGAAACCTTGCAAGCTGCTCCGCGGTCAGATTGCCTACCAGTTCGCCGGCCGCCTTTGAGGTCGCAGAGTCTCCCTGGTTTGCGATATTCAGAACCGTCTGCAAATGGGGCTCCATCTCTTTCCCGAGAAGCAACAGCGTCCGTGTGTTTTGGGTCTCGAGCGCCGCCAGAACGATGACCTTTCGATCCTTCTCATCTTGGTAAAGCTTCCATAGAGCGAGCAATGCGAGGTTCGATCTCTCCCGGTCACCCAAATCCTTGATGAGTTCCCGGAATAACTTGGCACGCTCGATCTCGTCGCGCTTCTTTTCGATCACCCGTATCGTTTCATCTTGAAGGAAAGCGATGGTTTGCGTGGTTTTCGTCTGAAACTCGGCGATTTTTCTGTTCGTTTCGCTCTCCAGCTTCGCGACAGCCTTGGTTGCGGCATTCTCGAGCTCGCTCGTCCGATACCCGACATAACCGGTAACCACAGCCGCCAAGACCGCCGAGCCTGCCGCAACGAGGGAGATGGTTTTTTCGAACATAGCGCTTAGGGCTCAATGAGAACTTCGATCTTCGCCTCCCGGGTTCGCTTCACGTCCCAATTCAAGAATTGCCAACACACGTCCTTCGAGCCCTTCTTCGAGGGGTAAACTTCGTAACTGCGTTCGAATCGCGACCAGCCAATTGGCGTCTCCTCGCCCGGCACGACTTCAATCCATTGCGTCTCGCCATACTCCCGAACGTACGGCTTGACATCGGCGATTCTCGCGCGGCTAGGAACACGCACGCAGACTTCTGCACAGCTCGCGGTGCCCTTCTCCTTTCGGTCGCTGGCACATCTGGGCTCTGCCGAGGAGAAGGAATACTTACTAGGCGAGACCAGCATCGTGGCCGTAAGGGGCTCGGGCTCCGCAGCACGCAGTCCCGTACCTTGGGTACACAGCACCAGGGCCACGGCCCCGACAAGCATCCAGCGGCAATAATGGCCCCACACCGGGGACATCGGCACTCGTTTCACAGCCATTTCGGTGACCCACCCAGATGTCATCGTCGACAACCCAGTCAATCGTTGGAAGGTTCGCATTCGCGGCTCATTTGCTCCTGCATCGCTTCTATCGTAGCACGTATGATTACAATTTCCCGAATCAGTTTCTCCAGATGAGCAGCTAGATTCTCCCTACGGGTGACGTTCTGCTCAAGTGCTCGCTCTTCGTCAGGCAGTGAGTCAAATTCGCCGATGGCCGTCCGAGTGCGCTCCAGCTCCAGCGACTTGCCAAAATCTTCCGTGCCGAGGTCCTGCAATTTCTGGGAGATGTTGACGCATTGCTGGGAATCCTGCGGCCGCTCATCGGCGCTCGGGTCCTCCGGCGTCTGAGCGACCAAGGTCGTCGCGGCCAACGATACTAGGCAGACCAGAAACGGCGCCACTACCTTAGCAAGACCTGGATTGCGAGACCATTGGCGCAAAACAAGCACCCAATGCTTATATCAGGGACGGCAGTGTTCCCTGCTCGGTCGCAGCAAAGAACAATCGTGCGATGTATGTCGAGATTCCCCGAATTGGGTCTCTCGGTTGGCAACCAAGATAGCACAAACAACCATCGAGGGCGAATCTGACCTACGTCCGGTTGTTTGCACGGGGGGTTGCCTCCTCATGAGGTGATCTTGCGATCCGAAACCCTGTTCATCGGTCACCATGAAGCCCTTGCCGGTGGCGCGCCTGCGTCAGGCTGAGGAGATCTTCATCACCTCGACCGCGGGCGGCATCATGCCGGTGACGCGGGTCGACGATGCCCCAATCGGCGACGGCCGGCCGGGTCCGGTGACCGGACGGCTGCTCGATCTCTATTGGCGGAAGCACGCCGACCCGGCCTGGACCACGGCGGTGGATTGAGCGCGTCAAACAAACGCGCCGCCGACGCGGCGAAAGGGGTCAGTACCCGGATTCCTTGGTATAGGGCGCCATCAGGGCCTGGGGCACCCGGGCGCGGCGCGACATGAGGATCAGGGCAACGATCGACAGGACATAGGGCACCATCAGAAAGAGCTGATAGGGCACGCCGCCCTCGACCACGTGTTGCAATCGCAATTGGTAGGCGTCGAACAGCGCGAAGAGCAAAGCGCCGAGCAGCGCCTTGGTCGGGCGCCAGGAGGAGAAAACCACCAATGCGATGCAGACCCAGCCGCGGCCCTGCACCATGGTCGGGAAAAAGCTGTTGAACGTCGCGGTGGTCAAAAACGCCCCGCCCATGGCCATCAGGGCGCTGCCGGCGACGATCGCCCCGATGCGGATGCGGATGGGATCCAGCCCCTGGGCCTCGACCGCATGCGGGTTTTCGCCGGTCATCCTGACGGCGAGGCCGAGCGGCGTTCGGGCCAGGATATAGGCGGTTATCAGGGCGACCAGAATTGCCAGGTAGGTCGGTGCGGTCTGGGAAAACAGCGCCTCGCCGAAAAACGGAATATCCGACAGACCCGGAATCGACAGCGATTGGAAAGGCTCGATCGTCGGCGGCGACGAGGAGATCGGCAGCGACAGGCGGTAGACATAATAGGTCAGCGACGAGGCGAAGAGCGTGATGCCGAGCCCCGTCACATGTTGCGACAATCCGAGCGGAACCGTCAAAAAGGCGTGAAGCAGGCCGAACATGCCGCCGCAAAACGCCGCCGCCAGCAGCCCAACCCACAGATTGCCGCCCTGATAGACGGTCATCCAGGCCACCATGGCGCCGAGGGTCATGATGCCCTCGATACCGAGATTGAGGACCCCCGCGCGCTCGCAGATAAGGACCCCGAGGGTGCCGAAAATCAGCGGCGTCGCGATGCGGAGGACCGCGCCCCACAGGCTCGCCGACGTGAAAATTTCGAGGGCTTCCATCATCGGCGCACCCGAAACGAGGTGAAGAGCAGGGCGACGAGCATCGTCAAAAGGGATATGGAGACGATCACGTCGGCAATGAAACTGGGCACGCCGAGCGCCCGGCTCATGCTGTCGGCGCCGACAAACACCACCGCCACGAACAGCGCCGTAAAGACCACGCCGATCGGATTGAGACCGGCGAGCATGGCAACGACAATGCCCGAATAGCCATAGCCGGGGGACAGATCCAGGGTCACATAGCCCTTCAGGCCGGTCACTTCGATCGCGCCGGCGAGGCCGGCCGCCGCGCCGGAGATGCAGGCGACGCCGAGAAGCGTTTTTGACAGCGGCACGCCGGCAAAGGCGGCGGCCGGTGCGTTGAGGCCCGCCGCCTTGGTTTGCATGCCGAAGATGGTTCGCGATTGGACCAGCCATATCGCCAGCGCCGCGATGACCGCGATGATAAGCCCGATATGCAGGCGGCTGCGGGCGAGGATCTTCGGCAGCATGAAATCCTGCTCGACCGGGACCGATTGCGGCCAGCCAAACGCCAACGGGTCCCTTAGCGGTCCCTCGATCATCATCGAGACGAAAAGAATGATGATGAAGTTCATCAGCAGCGTCGTGACCACTTCATCGACGCCGAGGCGAAGGCGCAGCAGAACCGGCCCCAGCAGCAGCAGCGCCCCGACCGCCATGCCCGCGGCCATGATGACGGCCACGGCAAGGGGGG
>JAPULJ010000313.1 GCA_027295145.1 Alphaproteobacteria bacterium
GCCGTCGCAAAACCGTCAATGGTTCGGAAGATCGTTCTGGTCGGAGGGCACACCGTGCAAACCGTCGGCATCGGCGTTGAGAGCGATGAAGCAGAACGTGAAAACGATGATTTCGTCGTCGCCCTGGAGGCGGAGAACATGGAGAGGGTAATCCAAATGTTTGTGCCGGCGATCATTTCGGAGCCCGGTACCGAAGACCTTCGAGCCGCGCTGGCCCGAAATTGGTCGAAACTCTCTCCCGCGGTTATCGTCAATTTCTTCACATTCGATCCGGAAGTCGACATTTCCGATCTTCTCGCTCGGATTGCGGTTCCCACGCTCGTGATGCACGGGACCAAGGATATGGACGTCCCGTTCACTGCGTCCCGGAAGATGGTGGAACAGATACCGGATGCCCGGTTTTATGCCTTCGAAGGCAGGGGCCATTTGCCGACTCTCACGGCAACAGCTGAGTTCGGCATGGTGCTGCGCGACTTCATAGGAACCGGCAAGGTGCCAAGCTAAGTCTCGAGACGGGGCAATGGCGAGCCTGCGCGGCTACGAATAAGCCATGCACATTCGTTTCCCACCCGGATTGTTCCCGGGGTGAGGGCAGCTGAGGGGAATCGCTGAGGGAAGCGCTTTCTTCTCTTTGTAGTTTTTATGTATAGCGGGAATTTCAGTCGAACGGCGATGCCTCCACCCGCGCTATCACGTGGCCGAACTGAATTGATCCATCATCGATTCTGCAACGATTCAAAGGTCGGCTTGTGGCTACAAGCAGACATCCAGCCGCCTGAATTTGACTTCTGCTCTACCCCCAGCAGCAGACATTCCGAGGCCCACGCTGGACTTCCGGTTTTGACCCTGAGCGGAAGTCAGGGCTCGATCGGCAAACAAGGATGTGCCGGATCGAGGGATTGGCGCGCCCCTCTTGCATCAGACATTTCCCTCTTAGAGCCGATCACCCCCAAAAGAAGCGCCAGTCTAACCGACCTACCCGCTCAGCCGATCGAAACACTACCGCCGCCCTTAAAGACCGTCGGAGCGTTACCATATGGCGCGAAATCCCGCGGCAACGGCAACAATAGCCGTTGCAAGGCACTCAGGAACCTGGAATCTTCGACCCCCGCGTCGAATCTTCCGCGAGGAGCCGCCTAAGGCCGCGCCCGGGCACGACACCTGCCATGCTGTTCCATTCGCAACTGTTCCTGCTTGTCTTCCTGCCGTTGGCACTCATCGGGTATTACGTGCTCGCGTCGCGCCGCTTGGCCCGCATCTGGTGGCTGATCCTCGCGTCGTTCGTCTTCTACGGATACTGGGATTTTCGGCTTATCCCGCTTCTGGCGGGATCGATTGTCGTCAACTGGACCTTGGCCCACACCCACGCCCGGTTCCCGCTACGGCACCTCGTGACGATCGGCGTCGTCCTCAATCTTTCGGTCCTTGGCCTGTTCAAATACGCCGATTTCGCGGCCGACAGCGTGGCCTGGCTCGGTGGCTGGGAACATCGGCAGTGGTCGATAATCCTGCCGCTCGCGATCAGCTTCTTCACCTTTCAGCAGATTTCCTATCTCGCAGATTTGAGCCGAGGGACGGCGCCGACCTACCGGTTCCACGAGTTCGCCCTTTATATCTGTTTTTTCCCGCAACTGATCGCCGGCCCGATCGTCCGACACAACGAGATCATCTTTCAGCTCTCCGAAGCTCCAAAGCGCGATGGGCTCGACGAACGGCTCGCGCGCGGGCTAACGCTGTTCGTCGTGGGCCTCGGCAAGAAGGTTTTGCTGGCGGATCAACTCGTGAAGCTCGCCGATCCGGTTTTCGCCAAGGCCGCGGCCAGAGAGGCTGTTCTCATGGCCGAAGGCTGGATCGCGACTTGGGCCTATGCCTTCCAGCTCTATTTCGATTTCTCCGGCTATTCGGACATGGCGATCGGCTTGGCGCTGATGTTCGGGTTCAACTTGCCGCTCAACTTCAACGCGCCCTATCAGGCGACCTCCATACGGGATTTCTGGCGGCGATGGCACATGACCTTGACGCGCTTCATGCGGGATTACGTGTACGTACCGATCGGTCTCCGGTTCCCGTTCGCACGGCGTGGGAAATACAGGTTGCCTGACCTCGTCTCGACTCTGATCACCATGGGGCTTCTCGGATTGTGGCATGGCGCGGCGTGGACCTATGTGATCTTTGGCCTCATTCACGGCGTCGCGCTTGTCGCAAATCAGCTCTGGCGCCGGCTCGGGTTGTCCATGCCGGCGATCGTCGGATGGGCGCTGACGATCTTGTTCTTCGCCCTGAGTTTGGTTCTCTTCCGTTCCGAGTCCGTCGGCGTGACGATCGAGATTCTTACGGTTATGTTGACCGGAGGTGGGGACGGCGATCCGACCGTCTCTCTGGGTTTGCACAAGATGATACTGCTCGCCTGCGCTGCTGCGATCGCGATGCTCGGCCCGACCAGTCAGAAGGTGGTGTTGGATGGCTTGAAGCCGCAGCCCGTCTTCGCCGCCGCCACCGCGGTCACATTGGTTGCCGTAATGGTGTACGGCGGTGGCCCGGATATCAAAGAGTTCATATACTTCCAGTTCTGAGTGGTCGGAATCATGGCATGGCGGCGATATTGGACTTTGGCTTTGGGCGTCGCTGTCGGCCTCGCCCTGGCGCTCTACGCCCTCGTGCTTGTCGTCGATCCCTTCGACACCGTTTGGTTTTCGCCGCCGCTCGATCGTGAACCGATCAGCATGAATGCGCGCTACTCCTTTCCGGCCCTGGCGCGGAACCATGGGTTTGACAGTGCGGTGTTCGGCACCTCCTCGACGCGGCTCCTAGATCCGGAGATACTGAACGTAGCGCTCGATGCTTCCTTCGTAAACTTGTCGATGAACGCCGCCACCCCCTATGAGCAATCGCAACTTTTCTCTGTTTTCGTCCGTCATCACCCAAAGCCGAAATACACGATCTTCGGTATCGACTGGTTCATCTGGTGCGTCAGCGACGTGGTGAAGTTCACGCCGCGGCCCTTCCCGCCTTGGATGTACGACGACGACCGGTGGAACGACCTTCTTCACCTATTCAACGCCTTCACCTTCGAACAGATGGGTCGTCAGTTCGGTCAACTGACGGGTCTAAGGGCTCCAAAATATGGCAAGAACGGTTTCACGCGCTTCGTGCCACCGAAAAGCGAGTACGACCTGGCACGTGCGCGCGCGAGCATGTATGGAAACAATCCTCCTGAGATCAAACCGGTCGTCTTCCCGCCCGTCACGCCGACCCCAGCGCAACGCGCCGCCTGGAAATACGAAACACACCAGCTGATGGCCGAGATGGTCGACAGCCTGCCCAAAGAGACAATCAAAATCCTTCTATTCCCGCCGTACCATCAGGTCATACTTCCGATTCCCGGGTCCCTGAATGACGCTCGGCTGGCCGATTGTAAAGCTCAAATGGGCGCCATTCTTGCGGGTAAAGCCAATTCGCATGTCGTGGATTTCACGATCCGGTCCGACATCACCATTCGGGACGAGAACTTTTGGGACCCGCACCATTATTCTACCGACATCGCAGGCAGAATTCCGCAGTTCATTTCGGAGGCTATCAAGACACGGCGGAACCGCACGGGCTATTTCCGGTACTTGAAGCCGGGTTAGAGGCGGGTCCGGTCCGGCGGTGCAACCGTTTCTGCAGTTTATCTGGACCTGAAATAGCCCCCTCGGGCAGGGATTTTGGTATCCCTGAACAACGTAAGAATATCGCCGGCCCGAGGTCCGTTCCTGGCTACAAACAGACATGAAGCCGCCCGAAATCGACTTCCGCTTCACCCCCAACTCCGGACATTCAAGCCCCATGTCCGTTAGCTATCGAGGTCCAGAGGCGAATTTTTGCTGGAAATTCTCGGAGTCGATAATGGCCCGCGGGTGTTTCGTCGGACTTTTTCTCCGGGGGGTTGCTCGACGAGTGGTCATCACGGGAAGAGGAAGCTGGCTTTCGGGCTATTGAACCGTAGCCCCGTCTGGCCGTTCCTTCGACAGAAGCTCCCCAACCGCCCGCAGTATCCGCTTCCACACCGCGCAGCCATCCAGGTCGCCCTTATCGAGCAGCCGCCCTGCGACGTAGGAGCCTAGAAAAAACGCTGGCCGG
>JAPULJ010000314.1 GCA_027295145.1 Alphaproteobacteria bacterium
AGCCGTGGTCGTGCTCGTCGGCGTGGCCGGTGCGGTTGGGTGGCAACGGCCGTGGGAACCGAAGGTGGAGCCGGCGTCGGTCGAGCGTATGGCCTTCACGCTGCCCGACAAACCGTCTATCGCGGTGTTGCCGTTCACCAATTTGAGCGACGACCCCGAGCAGGAGTACTTCGCCGACGGCATGACCGACGACCTGATCACCGATCTTTCCAAGGTTTCCGGGCTGTTCGTCATCGCCCGAAACTCGGTCTTCACGTACAAGGGCAAGCCGGTGAAGGTGCGTCAGGTCGCCGAAGAGCTGGGCGTGCGCTACGTGCTGGAGGGCAGCGTGCGCCGCGCCGGCGACCAGGTGCGGGTCAACGCGCAGCTCATCGATGCGATAACTGGCGGGCATATATGGGCCGATCGGTACGACGGCAACGTCACCGATATTTTCGCGGTCCAGGACACCTTCGTCCGAGAGATCGTCGGTGCGTTGGCTTTGAACCTGTCCGACGTCGAGCAGGAAGAGATCGCGAGCGGGCAAACATCCGATATCGAAGCGCGCGAGGCCTTTCAGCAAGGCTGGGAGCATTTCCTGCGCTACACGGCGGAGGACAACGCTACGGCGGCCGAACAATTCCTGCGGGCTGTCGAACTCGACCCCGAGTATGGGCGCGCGTACTCCGCCCTGGGCATGGTCTATGTCAGGGGCTGCCAATATCGATGGAATGACAAGCTGGGCTTAAGTCCCGACGGAGCTTTCGACACCGCGGTGCAGTACTTGACCAAGGGCGAAGAAAACAGCTCATCGATGACAAAAGTCGCCGCGTCTCAAATTTACTTGTATGACGGGAAGAACGACAAGGCTTTTACCGAAGCGGCGCGCGCTGTCGGGCTGGACCCGAACGACCCCGAGGCGCAGGTTGCGATGGGGCTGGCGATGATCACCACGGGCAGACCGGAGGCAGGGCTGGAGTTCGTCGAGACGGCCCTGCGGCTTAGTCCGAACTACCCGACTCATTACGTCCTAGCCCGCGCCATGGCCTATTTCACCATGAATGACCTGGAGCAAGCAGCGACCATACTAGGTACGGCTTTGGAGCGTGACCCAGGCGCCGTCGATTTGGCGCCATTGCTGGCGGCGAGCTATGCCCGCCTCGGCCGGAGAGAGGAGGCGCGTGCGGCCCTGCAGCTATGGAAGCCGGATGTAAGCCAGCCTGAGTTGCAGACCGAACTCTACAACTATCACTTTCCCTACAGGTTGTCTGTGGACCGCAAGTTTCGGTCTCGATTGACTGATGGGCTGCAAATCGCCGCTTTGCCCAAAGACGTCACGGTCGAATCACTCATAGTGACCCTCGGTCAAGCCGATGAGATATCCGAGCGCCGGTCCGCGGCATGGACGCTCGGACTTTTCGGTCCCGCCGCCAAGGCCGCCGCGCCCATCCTTCAGGAGTTGCTTGACGACCCGGCCCTGAAGTTTGGGGCGAAGGCGGCACTGAAGAAGATCAACGGCAAATAGCAGTGCGTCACCCCTGAACCACCTGCCGGGTGAGGCAAGGCGGGCCGCCTTGGCACTTTGAATTTGCGAGCTTATCTAGGCCACATATGACTGACAGGCGATTCGCCCGAGACTGAATGCGGTGCTGCGCCGAAGTCCGAGTCGGGTCAGCAACGGCTGTTTCGATGACCCTGCGCCGACATCCGCCGTTGGATGCAAGGCAGGCGTGATCCACTGAAGCACTGACGTTCCGCGCGGTGTTTCGGCAGAACTTTCTACCGAGACAAGACCTGCGAGCGGTCAGTGTCTCGATTTGAAGATTGACGTCGTGAAAGCACGGCGCGGCCTCGCGTGTCGGTTTATCGTTCAAATGCCGACATCGTTCCGGTGCGGCCATCGAGCCCGAGGTTAGCCGCAGCCAGACATACAGGGAATTTTCTTCGCGCATGGATTCTTCCCTAGCAGTTCGCTAATTTCCGCGGCGAGGGAGGATCCTGAATGGGACATCATCTCGCCGCCATCCCGGCCCGGTTCGTGGTTTGCCTGACGATGATCGTCGGCGCGTTTGCATCGCCGCCCGCCGCCCGCGCACAGGACGAAACTCTGCCGACGTTCGTCAAAGGCAAATTCGATGTGCCTCTAAACCATGAAGTGGTCAAGCAGGAATGGCAGGCGCTCGGCTATTCCCGTTGCCAATATGAGGGCAAGGAACAGGGCTGGACCAGCGAACGGCCCGAACGGCACAAGGGCGAGCATACGCACCCCTGGTACGTCATGTATGCCGGCAAGGCCGGCAAGATGGAGTTCATCATCGATGACCGGCGATTCGTGCTCGAACCCGGCGACGAACTCTACTATCCGAAGGACGCCGTCATCGCGGCGAGAAACCTTCACGACGGCCGTAGCGATTGGTTCGCGTGCTGGAAGTACCAGTAACTTTCGCTTGCTAGCCGCTTATGCGAATTGTAGTGGACGACCTACAGGCGGCCGGCTAAGCCGCCTCGACGCCTTCCTCGCCATTGCACCTCAACCTTCGGTGCTCTCGCTCGCGCCGCTGCCCGACGTCGCCGGCCCTGTCGGGAACTGATAACCGCAGTGGCGGCAGACTTTGGCCGCCTGTTTGACGGTTTCGGCGCATTGCGGGCAGGTCTTCGATCTACTCTGGTCGCGCGCTCGGTCCTCCGCCTCGGCCTTGAGGTTGGGCGTGGCGGCGACGATGACGAAGCCCAGAATCGGCGAGAAGAAAATCGAGAAGAACAGCCAGCCGACGGCCGAGCGGCCGCGTTCGTTGGCATAGGCCGCGACCGCACTGGCGAGGGCCAGCCATATCAGTATCCAGAGCGCCATGACGACAGTCTAACAGCAACCACGGCCGAGCTCCTCACGCCGCCTCGACGCCTTCCTCGCGTTTGCGGCGGGCGACGAAGTCCTTGAGCGCCTCGTCGGCGGCGGGATCGATCGGCGGTTGCTCGTAGTCGGCGAGGAGTTGCTTCCAGATCGTGTTGGCGCGCTGGGTCGCGGTCAGCGATCCGGCTTCCTCCCAGGTCTCGAAGTTGCGCCAGTCCGACACCATCGGCTGGTAGAACGCGGTCTCGTAGCGGTCGAGCGTGTGCTGGGTGCCGAAGAAGTGGCCGCCCGGACCGACGTCGGCCATCGCGTCGAGGCCCAGTGTCGCGTCGCTGACTTCGAGCGGCTGCAGGAACTCGGCCATCATCTGCAGCATCTCGGCGTCGATGATGACC
>JAPULJ010000315.1 GCA_027295145.1 Alphaproteobacteria bacterium
TAGAAGTGTGCCAGCCCACCCTCCTGTCCGGCCACCGCCACGTGATCGTGGACCGACGGGTGGCCGAGTGGGCTGGTCACGCATGATCGATCAAGGCTCTAGCTCTTAATCGCTCCCGGATAGATAATTCTAGAGCAATAGCCATTCTTCATGACGATGACGTAGCGCTTAAACTTGATGAAGCGAACGATCACTGTGTACCGATAGATGCCTTTGCAGGCTGTGAAGTAATAGAACTTGGCGCAGCGCGGCAAGAATGTCGTCTTTTTGACAAACTTAATCTTGCTGAAGCCGGCATAGCTCAGCTTTGCATACTCCCAGCGCATGTTGAAACGCGGCCACATGCAAATGCGTGGGGCAACGAATTTATTGGGCTTGACTTGGGAGGATGCGACTGGGCTCATCCGGGCTTCGAACTTGCCGGAATCGGCGATTGCGCCACCAGCGGCGGCGAGCGTAGCGCCGGCGAGGGCCAAAGCGATTAGCGTCTTTTTCATGTCGGGTCTCCTTTGCTTGGTTTGCGGCCCGTGGACTTGCCCGCGGGCCCTGGTTCATTGGGGGACGGATGCGTCCCGTCAAACGATCGCGCGGAGATTGCCGCATGCGCATTGAACCGGACCTGAAGCACCCGTTCAGTCGATGTTCATCGGCGAACTCGGTGTCCGCTTGGACCGAAATTTTTTTGGGAGGGAGCCAACGGCGGCGATCAAATCCCCGCTGCCCTTAATTTTGGTGCGCAATTTTGGGGATGCGCCGATGCCGCCCCGCCGTATCGTAATTGAAAAGCGGGCGACCTTCGCCCAGACCCCGGAATCGCTGGACTTTCGGACCAGAATCACTACATCCTACGTCAACTTGTTTATGGCTGGTGATTGGACCGATAGCGGTCTGCCGGCAAAGATCGAGGGCGCGGTACGCTCGGACTTCAAGGACGCGAAGGCCGTGGAATAATCTTAAGCGGCCGATCCGGTCCCCTTAAGAAGGGATCGCGAGTGGCAAGAATGGGAGTGCGGCGGGACCATAAAACGGTCCGCCGGCTGGAGGTTAAAACGTCTGTGTCAATGCAAGAAACGAGCGTTACGCTGGCCGATCCAGCCCAGCCTGCGATGGCGGCCAACGGTAGCACCAAGATACCCGCCCACGTTCTCGATTCGCTGATCGAGGACGCAGCGAAGGCGCTGGGCGCGTTGCAGAACGACGACGGCCACTGGTCGTTCGAGCTCGAAGCCGACGTGACGATCCCGGCCGAATACATCCTTCTCGAACACTTTCTCGACGAAATCGACGAGGCGGTTCAAACCAAGCTCGCCGCCTATATCCGGCGGACCCAGGGCGCCCACGGCGGCTGGCCGCTGTTCCACGACGGCAACTTCAACATCAGCGCCTCGGTCAAGGCCTACTACGCGCTGAAGCTGGCCGGCGATGACACAGAAGCCCCCCACATGCAGCGCGCTCGCGAGGCCATCCTCGACCATGGCGGGGCCGCCAAATCCAACGCCTTCACCCGCATCACCCTGGCCCTCTTCGGCCAGGTTCCCTGGCGCGCCTGCCCGGTTATGCCAGTCGAGATATTGCTATTGCCGAAGTGGTTTCCCTTTCACATAGGCAAGATTTCGTACTGGTCGCGCACCGTCTTGGTGCCCTTGCTCATACTGATGGCGAAGAAGCCGGTCGCCCGAAACCCGCGCGAGATCGATATCGCCGAGCTTTTCGTCACCGCACCCGACAAGGAGCGCGGCTACCTGACGAATGCGACCGGCAAGGCGGTCGCCCACCTCTTCCTGGTCCTCGACCGGGTGCTGCGGGTTGTCGAGCCAAGACTGTCGAAGAAACGCCGGGAGCGGGCCATCGAGCGAGCGACCCAGTTCACCACCGAGCGCCTGAACGGCGAGGACGGGCTCGGCGCAATCTATCCGGCGATGGCCAATGCGGTCATGGCCTTCGATGCGCTGGGCTATGCCAAGGACCACCCCGATCTCGTTGTCGCCAAGGCTTCGATCCGCAAGCTCCTCGTCTTGCGCGAGGACGAAGGCTATTGCCAGCCTTGCGTTTCGCCGATTTGGGACACCAGCCTTGCCGCCCTCGCCATGATGGAGGCGGGCAGCGCCCACGATGGCACCCCCATGCGCAAAGCGAACGATTGGATGGCCGAGCGCCAGATCCTTGACATCGCCGGTGACTGGGCCTGGTCGCGCCCCGGCGTGCGGCCCGGCGGTTGGGCTTTCCAGTACGGCAACGATCACTATCCCGACGTCGACGACACCGCGGTCGTTGGCATGGCCCTCGACCGGGCCGGCGACCCCGCCCACCGCGAGGCCATCGCGCGCGCCGTCGAATGGATCGTCGGCATGCAGTCGAAGAATGGCGGCTGGGGCTCATTCGACGCCGATAACAGCAACACCTACCTCAACTACATTCCCTTCGCCGACCACGGAGCATTGCTCGACCCGCCGACCGAGGATGTCACCGCCCGCTGCGTCAGTTTTCTTCTTCAGATCGGCAACGGAGCCGATCATCCAGCGGTTTCCGCCGGGCTCGACTATTTGCGCCGGACGCAGGAAGTGGACGGCTCTTGGTTCGGGCGCTGGGGGACGAACTATATCTATGGCACCTGGTCGGTGCTCTCGGCCTACAATGCTGCCGGCATCGGGGACGAAGACGAGGCGGTGAAAAAGGCCGTCGCCTGGCTGAAATCACGCCAGCGCCCCGACGGCGGCTGGGGCGAGGACGGGGCCAGTTACTGGGACGAGCGCCGCGAAGAGAGCAAGGCCAGCACCCCCTCGCAGACCGCCTGGGCGTTGCTTGGGCTGATGGCCGCGGGTCAGGTCGAATGCCCGGCCGTGCGGGCCGGCATCGATTACCTCGCCGCCGGACAGCGCACCGGCGCACGCTGGGACGAAGAGCACTATACGGCTGTAGGATTCCCGCGCGTTTTTTACCTGCGTTACCACGGATACGCCGCCTACTTCCCCTTGTGGGCGCTCGCCCGCTACCGCAATCTGACGCGCGGCAACGACAAGACGACCGCCTACGGCATGTAAGTTTCGGAGCACGGAACGGGCTTGGAAAACCTTATGGCGACGCTGACCGAAACCGCCCGCCTGGGCATCATCACCGGCCTGCAAAAAGAAGCGGCGTGCCTGCGCGCCGGCATGCGGCGGCTGCCCAAATCCGGCCAGCCGATGCTCTTCGCCGCCGCCGGCGATGCTGGTGTGGCCGAGGAGGCCGCCCTGCGCATGGTTGCCGAGGGCGCAAGGGGGTTGATCAGTTTCGGCATAGCAGGCGGGCTCGACCCTTCGATGGGGCCCGGCGTTATCGTCATCGCCGACCGCGTCATCGCACCGGGCGGCGAAGTGTTTTCCTGTCACGAGCCGTGGGTAAGCCGCCTTCTGCAGCACGATGGCGGGTTCGATTCCGGACCCATCCTGGGCAGCGACGACGCGGTGTTGAAGCCCGCGCGCAAAGCCAAGCTCTTCCGCGAGCATGGGGCCATTGCTGTCGATATGGAGAGCCACGCCGTCGCCGCGGTGGCCAAGGCATCGGGTGTGCCCTTCATCGCCGTCCGCGCCATCGGCGATCCGGCAAGCCGCGCCATCCCACGCGCCGCCCTCGCCGGACTGGCACCCGATGGCCGCACCCGCGCGCTGCCGGTGCTCGCGGCACTGCTCAAACGGCCGAAAGATATTGCCGGGCTGTTCCGCATCGCCCGCGACACCAACGCCGCGCT